>JACQDI010000732.1 GCA_016201195.1 Acidobacteriota bacterium
CCGGGCTCACCGCCTCCACCCGGCAGGCGGGATCCGCTTGCCGGGCGAGCGTGGCCACTTCGCGAAACGTCGGCAGGAATCCCTCGGACAGGCTATGAAACCGCGGCTCGGTGCGGTAACTATTGTGCCAGAAGTCGATCGGGAAGGCGCCGTTCGGGTGATCGAGGTAGAGCACCCCGCCGGGCCGCATCACCCGGAAGCATTCGACCAGGAACTGGCGCCGGCGCTCCGCCTGGTCGGCCAGGGGCGCGACCTTGTAGACCGGCTCCCACTCTTCGGCCACTCCGATGTGCTCGAGCAGCCCGCAGCTCAGCACGATGTCGAAGCTGGCCGGGGCAAATGGCAGCCGGGTCGCGTCCGCGAAGAGAAACCCGGCGCGGGGAAGCCGCGACCGTTCCTTCCACTGCTCGAGCCGGACGGCCCACAGGTCGATGCCGCAGGCCGCGAAGCCCGCCTCGGCCAAGCACTCCACGGATAGCCCGTTGCCGCAGCCGCAATCGAGCACCCGGACGCACCCTGGTTGCAGTCCCCGCTCCTGGCAAAATTGCTGAAATAGCGGCAGATAGAAGTGCTCCATGCGGTGCCGAACCCCGACCTGCTCGTCCTCCAGATTCTGCAAGCGGGCGGCGCGCACCACCTCCGGGCTGGCGGCCATAGGCATCGATTGTAGCAAGGCGGCCACGCCTGGGGGCCCCCACAAGCCTCATGGAAGACGCCAAGGAAGCAACGGCCGCAAAGGTTTGCCTCCCTTGCTCCTTTGCGTGCCCGGGGATCGCCGGCTTAGCGGTGCACGATGTGACCCCACTACCCAACGAATTGGTCGCGCCGTTAGTGCTAAATTGAGGAGATGATTCGAGCCTTCCTGCTCTCTCTGACCCTCAGCGTCCTCTGCCCGGCGCAGGTGGTTCACCGCGGGGACCTCCAGAAGCACCACGTCCCCCGCTCCGCCGAAGAATACGCCAAGGTCCTGGACGACCCCCAGCGCGACGCTTGGCAGAAGCCGCACGAGGTCATCCAGGCCCTGGAGCTGAAGCCCGGCTCGACGGTGGCGGACCTGGGCGCCGGCTCGGGCTATTTCACGCTGCGCTTCGCCCACATGCTCGGCCCCCGGGGCAAAGTGCTGGCGGTGGATATCGACCCGAAGCTGCTGGAGAAGGTGGCTCAGCGCGCCAAGGAGCAGAAAGCCGCCAACGTGGAGACGGTTCTTGCGGCCCCCAACGACCCGAAGCTGGCCGCGGGATCGGTGGACGTGATCTTCATCTGCGACGTCATCCACCACATCGACCAGCGCCCGGCCTACTACAAGCTGCTGGCGCGGGCGCTCCAGCCCGACGGGCGGCTGGTGATCGTCGATTTCCACAAGCGCGAGCTGCCGGTCGGCCCGCCGCCGGCGATGAAGATCGCCCGCGAGGATTTGATCCAGGAGGTCGAGACCGCCGGATTCCATCTGGCCCGGGAGCACACCTTCCTGCCCTACCAGTACTTTCTGGTGTTTCAGGCCGGCGCGATCCAGAGCGCCGACCTGGTGCTCTATAACGGGAACATCCACACGGTCAACGATCGCCAGCCGCATGTGGAAGCGGTGGCCGCGCGCCGAGGCAAAATCGTTTTCGCCGGCTCCACCACGGACGCGAAGAAATACATCGGCCCGACAACGAATGCCCTCGACCTGAAGGGGCTCACCGTCGTGCCCGGCCTGGCCGACTCCCACTATCACCTGAGCGGCGTGGGCGCGCGGGAGATCCGGCTGAATCTGGAAGGCATCACCAGCTTGGCCGGATTTCTGGCGGCGGTGAAGGCCCGCGTGGACCTTGCCAAGCCCGGTGAGTGGATCACGGGCGGCGGCTGGAACGAGGGAACCTGGAAGCCTCAGGTCTTCCCCACCCGCTGGGATCTCGACAAAGTGGCGCCGGCCAACCCGGTCTGGCTGACTCGCACCGACGGGCACGGCTCGGTGGCCAATTCCGCGGCCATCCGGATCGCCGGCATTACCAAGGCGACGAAGGACCCCTTCGGCGGCGAGATCATGCGCGATCGGGCGACCGGCGAATCGAGCGGCATGTTCCTCGACAACGCCCAGCGGCTCGTTTCGAAGTATGTTCCCCCGGATCCGCCCGGACAACTGCGCCGCGAGCTGTTGCTGGGCGTCGAGCGCAGCCTCAAGCTCGGCTGGACCCAGGTGAGCATCCCCGGCAACTCCTACCCCGAGGTGGAGGAGATTCGTAAGCTCTACGAGGAAGGAAAAATCAAGCTGCGTATCTACGATGCGGTGCGCGGGCCGAGCGACGACACGAAGCGCATCCTCGCCGAGGGCCCGACCATCGGCGCCTACAACGGCCGCTTCACCTTGCGCGGCATCAAGGTCAGCTTCGACGGAGCCATCGGCTCGAAGGGCGCCGCCCTGCTCGCGCCCTACGCCGATCACGACACCGCCGGCTTCCTCAAGTGGAAGGAAGAGGACCTGCTGCCCATGTTCCAGGAGGCGCTGCGCAAGGGAATCCAGGTCCAGACCCACGCCATCGGCGACCGCGCCAACCGCGAGATCCTCAACTACTACGCAAAAGCGTTCGATTATGTGCCCAACTCGCAGCGCAAGGTCGTCGAGCCGCGCTGGCGGGTCGAGCACGCCCAGCACGTTTCCGCCCAGGACATCCCGCGCTTCGCAAAGCTGAAGGTGATCCCCTCCATGCAGCCCTCCCACGCCATCAGCGACCTGCTGTTCCTGAAGAGCCGCCTGGGTCTCCAACGTATGGGCGATGCCTACGCCTGGCGGAAGTTCATCGAGTCCGGCTCCATGATCGCCGGCGGCAGTGACGCCCCGGTCGAGCGCGGCGAGCCGATGATCGAATTCTACGCGGCGGTGGCCCGCAAGACCCTAAAGGGCGAATCCGGCGAGGGCTGGCACCCCGAGCTAGCCGTCAGCCGCGAGCAGGCCCTGAAAATGTTCACTCTGTGGGCCGCCTGCTCCACTTTCGAGGAAAATCTCCGCGGTTCCATCGAGCCGGGCAAGTGGGCCGACTTCACCGTCCTGTCGCAGGACATTCTGAAAGTCCCCGAGCCGGAGATCCTGAAAACGACGTGCCAGTTGACGGTCATTAACGGCGAAGTGGTGTACCCGGCGCCGTGACGAAGCCCTCCCGCACCTCACCACGCAGCGACTCCAGGAAAGCGGCCAGGGTGCGCTTTTGCGAGACCGAAAGGTGCAGCGGGCGGATCTCCGGATCGAGATGGGGATTCGGGCGCCCGCCGCGGTCGTAGAACTCGATAACATCTTTGAGGGCCGGGATGCTGCCGTCGTGCATGTACGGCCCGGTTCGCGCCACCTCGCGCAGAGTCGGCGTTTTGAAATCGCCCCGCCCGGCGCCGGGGTCGGCGAGAGTACCGTTGCGCCAAGCGACGCCGGTGTTGTGGAGCTTCTCGTCGGACAGGTTCGGCCCGACGTGACAGGCGATGCAGTTGGCCTGGCCGCGGAAGAGCTGGAGACCAAGCTGCTGCTCGGCCGAGAGGGCGTTGCGGTCGCCGTTCAGGAAGCGGTCGTAGGGCGCGTTGCCGGAGAGGATGCTGCGAACGTAGCTCGCGAGGGCCCGGGCAATAGCTTCCGGCGCGAGGGCCACGCGCGAGGAGGCTTCGGCAAGCGTCAAGTCCATTTCGTTCGGATCCTGAATGGGCTTGAGCACCTGCTCTTCGAGTGTCCGGACGCGCCCGTCCCAAAAGAAGGCACGTCCGTAACCACGGTTGATGAGGGCCGGGGCGTTGCGGCGGCCCTTGCGTCCGAGAACTCCTACCGCGACAGGGCGAGCGATCGAGAAGGCCCGGCGCGGATCGTGGCAGATGGCGCAGGAAATTGAGCGGTCGCGGGAGAGGCGGCGGTCGAAGAACAGCCGCCGCCCCAACGTGACTTGTTCGGCGGTGATGGGGTTGTCCTCTGGGACCGGCATGTAGAGGTCCAGTCCCAGAGGGATCGCGAGCGAAGCGGCCAGCAGGAGCAGCATTACTTGCTGGCGCTTAGGGTGGGGAGAAAATTCTCCATCACCCAGACCTCTAACTTGTTGCTGCCCGCCGTGAAGGCGACTTGCCGGCCGTCCGGGTGAACGCGCAGCGCCGCAACACTGGCAAGACCCAAGTCGATCTTGCGGGGCTGGCCCCCAGCTACGGGGACCAGCCAAGCCCCGGTGTCAACCGGAAACAGCACGAAGCGGCTGTCCGGGGTCCAGCTCGGAACGTGTCTGCCTCTCCCCGGCTGCGAGATGTAGCCTCGAAACAGTTCCCGTGGCTGGCCCCCCTCCAACGGAAGGATGGACACCCACCACTCTTTGGCAGTCGTATCCCGGTTCCAGAAGGCGAGGTATCGGCCGTCCGGCGCCATGCTGGGCCACCTTACTTTCTCGCCGTGCGGCAGTTCGCGCTCGTCTCCCGAAGCCAAGTCCCGCTCCGCAAGCACCTGGTCCCGGCGGTAGAAGATTCTCTTCCCGTCGGGCGCCCACTCCGGCCAAATCCAGAGGAAAGGCTCTCCCGGCGGGCGGAGCGCGATTGGCGAGGCCTCCCCGCTCTGCGCATCAATTCTGTAGATCCCCTGCCGGCCTTTCAGGTCGGTTCCAGAAACCGCCAAGGACCGGCCGTCGGGCGCCCAGCGAAGATAGTTCAAGTAATCCAGTTTGAGGCGGAGTTCCCGAGTGTCACCCGTTTCCACGGAGCGAATGGCCAGGATCAGCGCACCTTGGCGGCTGTTCAGCACACCCTGGCGGCTGGAGAGGTAGGCCAGGTATTTTCCGTCACGGGACCAGTCGGGCAGGCTGTTGGTACCGGCGAAGCGACGGACCGGCCGGACTGGAGGCGAGAGGACCTCTCCTGAGTTGAAATCGACGGACGCCACGAAAACGTCGGGGCCGTCCTTTTTCACTCCGAAATACAACGAGCCGGAACGCGTGATCCCCATAGGTATGGCCTGTCCGACGTCGGGTTTAACCAACTCCGGGGATCCCTCAGGCTTGCCGTCCCGGAATGGAAGCGCCCAGATGCTCGTCGAGCCGGTGCGGTCGCTGGCAAAGAGCAAGTGCCGGCCATCGCGAGCCCAGCCCATCACAACATCGTTAGCCGGGTGGACCACGGCCGGGATCTCGCGGCTGCCATCCATGGCCAGCACGAAGACGTCCCGTTCGTCGGAGTCTTCACTCGAAGGAAGGTCGAACGCCAGGTACTTGCTGTCGGGGGAGAAGAACAGCTTGCTGGAGCCGCGCCAGTCCGTCGACTTCAAGATACGAAGGGAACCATCGGCGGTGGCCACCAAACCCATCTGTGCCGTGCGGTCGTTCCTCTTGATTTGGACGGCGATCCACTTGCCGTCTGGAGACCAGTCATAAGGAAACACCCCGGCGTCCTCGTTATCGTAAAGGACTCGTGGAGCCGCTGCACCGTTTCCCGATAACCCGATCAAGCGCAGGTCGTAGCGCTGACTTTTGTTGAACCAGGAGTAGGCTACCTGCTTGCCGTCCGGCGAGATGACCGATTCCTCGGCGAACTCGTTGGAGGTCCGCATACTTCCCTTGACAAGCTGGCGATCCTTGCCGGTGGCCAAGTCGCGTAGGGCCAGGTCGCCGTTTTCCCAGTCCACGAAAGAAAGGTAGCGCCCGTCGGGCGAGACCGTCCCCAGAATGTCCACTTTCGGTCCGGTCCAGACTTGCCGGGTGACGATGCCAGTGTTCGAGGGGCCCGCCCGCCGCAGCGACGCCAGGCGCGTCCGCGCTTCAGCAGCCGCATCCTTCTGATCGGCAAAGTCACGGACGATGCGCTCATAGGCCGACTGTGCCTTATCCTCGCCGAGCTTCTGGTAGCAGGAGCCCAGATAAAGCAGGGCGCGGGCGGCCAGGTTGCGGTCGGGGCTTTTCGCGACCTCTTCAAACAGCGGGACGGCGGCCGGGAGGTCGCCCTTGGTTTCCAGCAGTTCGATGCCCTGCTGGAGCTGGTTTTCGTGAGTACGGTTGGCCGCGGCCAGTGCGAGCGCCGCGACAGTTGCAAGCAGCAGAATTGTGTGTCTCATGACGCTATGGTCGATCCAAAGGCCCGCGTAAGTCGTCACGCCGGGGTCATCCTTTGTAATCCATTGTCACCCAACAAACTGGAAGATCCGTAGCATCTCATCTGCAAGTCATGCTATACTCCCGACAGAAAAATGGGACTTGTCACCAAGAAACCCCGGAACGCCCGCGGCAGGCGAAACGCGGACGCGGCGCCTGGCTTCCCCCGCGGGTCTCTGGAAGCGAAGCTGGCCGCCTTGGGGCGCAAGGTTCCGCTCCGGGAATGGAATGGCCTGCCACCAGCCTCCTCCTCGAATGTCGATTCTGTGGTCTACCGCAGATCCCGGACTCGATGAGGTCAGTGTTTGTGGACACGGTTTACTGGGTCGCGGTTCTGCGCCCCAACGATCCCTACTCCGGTTGGGCGCGTCGCGCGAAGGCCTCTTTGGGCAGCGTCGAATTGGTGACGACGGAAGAGGTCCTGGTGGAGTTCCTAGGGTTCGTTTCCGGAGCCGGCCGGCACGTACGGCAGGTGGCCGTTGCCGCGGCAGAAGAGATTCTGAGTTCCCAGACGGTCCTGGTGCTGTCTCAATCCCACGAGTCTTTCTTCGCGGGCCTGAAGCTTTATGCGAGGCGGCCGGACAAGGGGTACAGCCTAGTCGACTGCATC
>JACQDI010000020.1 GCA_016201195.1 Acidobacteriota bacterium
CCGCGACCTGCCCGCCGGTATCCGCGCCACGCGCAACACCATCTTCCCCGGGCAGGACTCGACCGTGCTGATCCTCGAAGCTGACAAGGATGCGAACCTGGCGGGCGCCGCGCGGCTGAATGTCGCCGGGCGCGCCCAGGTCAACGGCCGCGAGGTGGTCCGCACGGCCTCTGCAGACGACAAACTCCGCTACCTGGCCCTCGCTCAGCCCCCGGACCTCTATGTCCAGGCCGGACAGAAGGAAGTAGTGCTCGAGGCCGGCGGCACGGTCGAAGTGTCTCTCTCGATCCAGCGCGACAGGGGTTTCGACGGCCGCGTGCCGATCTCTGTGCTCAACCTGCCGCCCGGTGTACGCGTCCTCGACGTGGGATTGAACGGCGTACTGGTCACCGAAGAGCAAACCACGCGGAGCTTCACGCTCGAAGCCAAGCCCTGGGTCAAGCCCCTCGAGCAGCCCATCGCGTTGACCGGCGAGGTCGAGACGCGCTCCTTCGTTCGTTCCAATTACGCCTCGGCCCCCATCCTGCTCAAGGTCGTGCCCAAACAAGCCACCGTCGCCGGGACGCAAGCCGGCCGCTCAAAGCATCCGGCCTCCTCAGCGAATCAGCAGTAAGGTGAAACATGCAGTGCGTCCACGTTCTTCGCCGGAAGCTGGGCGAGGCGGTCCGCCGGTTTTCGCCCCACCCTCCGCACTACGATATCAAGCAGCTCCTCACTGCACGCGAGGACGCGCAAGCTGAAGGGATACGGCGCAGCCTGGGACGAAAAGGACCGCGCGGACTGGGATGACCTCCGCGCCGGCCGGTAGCAAGAAAGCATAGGATAGTCCCATGCCCCACTGCGTTCGATTGTGGTCTGTCCTTCTGGCGGCCGGAGTGGCCGCCGCCCAGCAGCCGGAGCCGGCCCTCACCCTGGCCGACTGCTTCAAGCTCGCCGAAGCCGAATTCTCCCTCGCCGAACGCGCCCGTCTGGACGAGCAGGCGGCAGGTGAGCAGGTGCGGCAAGCTCGGGCCGGCTTCCTGCCCCAGCTCGCCTACCTCAACGCCTTCACGTACAACACGCCGCGGCTCCACGATCCCACGACGTTGAGCTTCGTCGCGCTGAACGGGATCCGCGAGTATTTCTCGCAGCCGACGGTGAGCGCCGAGCTGGATTTTTCGGGCCGGCTGCGGGCGACGCTCCAGCGCGGCCGTGCCGAGGTGGCTATCGCCCAGTCGCGCAGCGCCCTCACCCGCCGCGATTTGCGGCTGGCCGTGCGCGAGGCCTACTACGGGGTGCTTGAGGCACGCCACAACGTGGAAACCGCCGAGCGGACCGTCACCGAGGCGGAAACCTTCCACCGCCGCACGCGGCTGATGGCCGAGCAGGGCGAGGCCGCCCGCGCCGACGCCATCAAGGCCGAAGTCCAGCTCGCCGCCAAGCGCCGCGAGTTGCTCGCCGCGCAGACCGAGGCCCTGAACGCGGGCATCCGGCTAAAATCGTTCTGGACCAACGATCTCGCCCAGCCGCCCCGCATCGAGGATAGTTTCCTCCAGGTCCCCACCGAGCAAGACTACCTAGGCTGGGACGTGGCCTGGATCAGCCGGCGCAGCGAATTTTCGCTGCTTGAGGCTGCCGAGCGGGCCGCGCGCGCCGAAGCCCGCCTCGCCAGCAGCGAGCGCCGCCCCACCTTCGCTGTGGAGTATGGCTACGGCCTCGACGCGAACCAGGTCCGCATCGCCGATCGCGGCCAAGCCGTCTTCGCTCACCTGCGCATCCCGCTTTTCGACTGGGGCCGCTCCAAGAGCCGCGAGCGCCAGGCCAACTTCGCCCGCGGCCAGGTGGAGATCGATCGCCAGATCGCCCGACGCACCTTCACCGGCGTCTTCTACGCCGAGCGCAACAACACCGAGCTGAGCGTCAAACAGATGGCCGAAGGTAAGCGCGAGGCGGACTTGGCGCGGGAAAGCCTGCGCCTCGCCCGCCTGCGCTACGAGGGCGGAGAAACAACCGCTCTCGAGGTGGTCGACGCCCAGAATACCCTCGCTGCCGCCGAATTTGCATACAATCGGGCAGTGTTCAATTACCATATGTCTCGCGCCCGGCTGGAGGCGGCTACCGGCCAATGAAAAAGCTCTGCCTGTTCGCCTGCGTCGCCGCCTGGCTCGGTTGCAGCCGTGGCGATTCGGAAAAGAAGGTCGCCCCGCTGGTGGAAGTCCGTCTAGAAACGGTGAAGACCGCTGATCTCACGGAACAGATCCGCGTTCCCGGGACCCTGTTCCCGCTCAGCCAGGCTGCGGTGGCCGCGAAGATTTCCGCCCCCATCCGCGAGCTGCGCGTCATCAAAGGCTCGCCGGTCCAGAAAGGGCAGGTCGTCGCCGTGCTCGAGAACGGCGACCTCGAAGCCGCCCGCAACGAGGCTCGCAGCGCGCTCCAGGAAGCCGCATCCTCCCTGGCCCGGCTCTCCGCCGGTTCGCTTCCCGTCGACATCGAGCGCGCCCAGGCCCAGCTCAACATCGCCCAATCGGCGCTCGAGACCGCGCAGAAAATCTACGAGCGCCGCAAGACTTTGGTCGAGCAGGGCGCGATCCCGGCGCGCGAGCTCCTCGTGAGTCAGAATGAGCTGGCCGCTGCCCGCAACAATCATCTGCTGGCCGAAACCAACCTGAAGCTGCTTCAATCGCAGACCCGTGAGCGCGACCTGGAGATCGCCCGCAGCAAGGTGGAGCAGGCCCGCGCGCGGCTCGCCCAGGCCGAGGCCCTGCTCAACTTCACCCATATCCGCAGCCCGCTCAACGGCGTGGTCACCGACCAGTGGATGTACCCGGGCGACATGGCCAAGCCCGACGCGCCGATCATCACCGTCATGGACGTGAGCAAGATGATTGTACGGGCCCAGGCGCCGGAGGCGCGCGCCCCGTCGCTCTCCCGAGGCCAGGCCGCCGAGTGGCTGCCCCAAGACTTGCCCGATCGCCACTTCCGCGGCCGGCTAAGCGTGATCAGCGCCGCCGTCGATCGCGCCGCCCGCACCGTCGAGGTCTGGGTCGAGATTGATAACCCCGGGCACGCGCTGCGCGCAGGCGGCTACGGAACCCTTTCCATCGCCGCCGGGCGGGTTCCCGGCGCCGTGGTCATCTCTCGCGCCGCGGCCGTCATGGAAGAAGGATCCGCCGAGGCCACCGTCGCTGTGGTCGACGAAAAAAATATCGCCCACCAGCGCAAGATCAAGGTCGGGTTCGAGCAGGACGGCCTGCTCCAGGTATTAGAAGGGCTTAAACCCGGGGAAAAGGTCATTACCGAGGGAAACTATGGACTGCCCGACAACTCCGAG
>JACQDI010000733.1 GCA_016201195.1 Acidobacteriota bacterium
CCGCGCGATTCTCCTCTGGGCATCGGCGAAGTTGCCGTCGTTGCTATCCCCCGCCGGCCAGAAAGCGATTGTGGAGGAAATCTGGCGCGTCCAGAACGCCGACGGCGGGTGGAGTCTTCGCTCGCTGGGCAAATGGAAGACGCGTCCAGCCGTAACTCTCGGCTCCGAGTCGGATGCCTACGCCACCGGGCTGGTCGCCTTCACGCCGCAGCAAGCGGGGACTCGCCGCACGACCCCGGCCCTGGCCAAGGCGCTGGTGTGGTTGCGGAACAACCAGGATCCGCAATCCGGCTCCTGGTCCTCGCAGTCCATGAACAAGATCCGCGATCCCAATTCTCACGCCGGCAAGTTCATGCGGGACGCCGCCACCGGCTATGCAGTGCTGGCGCTGCTGGCAAACCAGTAACGTGGCGCAAACACTCCTGTCTGCCGCGTAGAGACTCTGCAACGAAGGTTCCAGGCTGGGTAGCCGCGCTTGTGACTCCCCCGAAGGGGGTAGTCCGTGCTCGTCTCGACGCCTCGACACGAGTGTCGAGGCCGGCAGTTCTTCCCGAAGAAGCGTCTTGTGGGGCGAACCCCGGACGCCGCCCTTCATGAGCATGGCTTCAGTGTGGTTCGTGGCTCCGCGGTCCAGGCCGATCGGTGATAGGAAGGGCTGTTGGCGACACGGGAACGGTAAACACTGGGCGACTACTCGCGGCTAATCCGGCGTTTCCCGGGCGCTGGGCACTTTTCCGAGAAGCCTATTACACAGGCACTTGAAGGAACCGATGAAAGAACCCGCTGCACCGCAGATTCTGCCGTTCTCCATCAAGCCAACCACGGTCCCCGGTTCGGCTGCGCTGCAATGCGGGCGGCTAAAGAAACATCACTGACCCTGCGGAGTTCGGTGACTCACAATGCAGGCACGGAATAGCTCGGAAGCCGTTCCATTTGGGGAAGCCGCCCTCACGCGCAAGGCCGAAGAGTCGCATCGGGGATCCAGCCGCCGTGGCTTTGCCGCTTAAGCTGGTAGACTCCCTGCATGGGTTCAGTCTCTCTTGCCCCGACCCTGACTCCGCACGGCCGTCTCGTCTTAGTCCAGGTGGCTGACGCGCCGTACCTTGATCCCGAGCTTGCTCAACGCCTGCGGGATGCTTTCGACCGTGGATCGGGCCATGGACTTCTCCAACTCGGAGCGGAGGAAGTTGGAACCGCACTGCCTCCTGTTTTTTCCTACTGGAGAGAATTCGGCGCCTGGTACGTGACCGCCCTCTGCACCCAGCCGGATACCGAGGCGCCGCAACAGAGAGTGCGCGTCCCAACCCCACCCAATACAGAGTTGAACCGGCTACTCCTGGCTCTGCCTCCCATGACTGGCGCGGAGTATCTGACGGCAGAGGTCCTTCAGACTTTCTGGCAGGAACTGGACGCGGCATTCGGGATTGAGCTGGCGGAGTCGAAATGCGGGGTACAGGAGTTCCTGAAGCAGCGGAACCCAGCGTGGAACCTTGTCGGCCGCGTGCACTTCAACCTTGCCGAGAACCGGAAAGACCAGGAGGCGCCGTTTGCCTTTCTCGCAACCTATACCACGCGGTTGTCGGCGCACGCCAAGGCCCAACATCTTCCGCTGGGGCAGGCTCTCGGCGAGTATGCGGGCGCAGCAAACAAGGACCGTCTATTGTCGCTGCTTCTTCCCGTGCAGCGAGCGTCGGAAATTTGCCCGTGGCTGAAGGCCATCGTCGACGCAGGTGAGATCTTCCACCCGCTACGGTGGACGCCCCAGGAGGCCATGCAGCTTTTAAGAGACGTCCCGCAACTGGAAAGAGCGGGGGTGGTGATCCGAATGCCGGCGGCATGGCGGGCCAACCGTCCTCCGCGCCCGCAGGTGACGGCCCAGATCGGTGGCAAGGCGCCATCGGGACTGGGCCAGGACGCGCTTCTCGATTTCCGCATGGAAGTCACGCTCGACGGCGAACGGTTGACCGCCGCCGAGATCGGAGAGTTATTGGCCAAATCCGAGGGACTGGCGCTGGTCCGAGGGCGTTGGGTCGAGGTTGATCGGGAGCGGCTGAGCCGCATGATGGAGCACTTCCGCGAGGTCGAGCGCACGGCCGCGGAGAATGGGCTCGGCTTTAGGGAGGCCATGCGGTTGCTCGCCGGCGCCGATGTCGCCGACGGTGACACCTCTGCCGCTGCCTACGCCGAGTGGTCTCAAGTGGTCGCCGGCCCTTGGGTCGCCGAGACACTGAAAGGACTCCGCAG
Source organism: Acidobacteriota bacterium (assembly GCA_016201195.1). Taxonomy (GTDB): domain Bacteria; phylum Acidobacteriota; class Terriglobia; order Bryobacterales; family JACQDG01; genus JACQDI01. The sequence continues at coordinate 2,245 of JACQDI010000733.1, forward strand.
CCCGGAGGGATTGGCCCGAATCGACCCCGGCGCCGCGCTGCACGGTACGCTGCGGCCCTACCAGCAGGTGGGAGTCCGCTGGCTTTATCTCCTCGCGAAGCTCGGTCTGGGGGCTTGCCTTGCCGATGACATGGGCCTGGGAAAGACCATTCAGGTGCTTTCGTTGCTGCTCGTGCTGAAGGGCCAAACGAATGGCCAACAGCAGCAGCCCAGCCTGCTCGTAGCTCCCGCTTCGCTTCTTGCTAACTGGGCGTCGGAGATCGAACGCTTTACGCCTGGTTTGAAGGCGCTCATCGCGCATCCGTCTGCGCTTCCGGCAGCCGATCTTAAGACTCTGGGGCCGGATCGACTGCAGGATGTGGACCTGGTGATTACCAGCTACGGCTCGCTACTCCGCGTTCCGTGGATCGCGCAAGTCGCTTGGCGTTTGGTCGTCCTGGACGAAGCGCAGGCTATCAAGAACCCGGACGCCAAGCAGACCCGGATCGCCAAGGCGCTCCACGCGCGCGCGAGATTTGCGCTCACCGGCACACCCATCGAGAACCGGCTGGGGGACCTGTGGTCCATTTTCGACTTCGTCAACCCGGGGCTGCTGGGATCGTCGAAGGAGTTCACGAGCTTCGTCAAACGCCTGGCGGACAGACCCCACAATTCCTATGGCCCCCTGCGCGAGCTCGTGCGACCGTACATTCTGCGGCGATTGAAGACCGACAAAACGGTAATCCGAGACCTGCCGGACAAAACCGAGGTCAAGGCGTTTTGCCAACTCAGCCGCAAGCAGGCCGCCCTCTACGAGCAGGCGGTGAAGGAACTGGCTGCACAACTTGGGGATGCCGAGGGGATACGGCGCAAGGGTCTGGTATTGTCGTTCCTGATGCGGTTCAAGCAGATTTGCAACCACCCCTCCCAGTGGCTGGGAGACGGCAGTTGGAGCGAAGACGACAGCGGCAAATGGGCGCGCTTGCGCGATATCGCCGAGGTCATTGCCGCGAAGCAGGAAAAAATGCTCGTCTTCACCCAGTTCCGGGAGGTGATCGCTCCGCTGGCGACTTTCCTCGGATCGGTTTTCGGGCGCCCCGGTCTGGTTCTTCACGGAGAGACCGAGGTGAAGAAGCGCCAGGAAGTGGTACGCCGCTTTCAGGAAGACGAAGCTGCGGGGTTCTTCGTTCTTTCGCTAAAGGCTGGGGGCGCGGGACTCAACCTGACTGCCGCCTCCCATGTGGTACACTTCGACCGGTGGTGGAACCCGGCGGTCGAGAATCAAGCCACGGACCGTGCCTTCCGCATCGGCCAGACCAAGAACGTGCTGGTGCACAAATTCGTGTGCCGCGGTACCGTAGAAGAAAAGATTGACCAGCTCATTGAATCGAAGCGGCAACTTTCGAAGGACTTATTGGAAGGCGGCGCCGACCTGCTCCTGACGGAGTTGAAAGACGAGGAGTTGCTCAAGCTGGTTGCGCTCGACATCAACAAAGCGCTGCAGGAGACGTGATCCATGGACTACTGGGGATGGAGACCCTATGTTTCCGTCGCGCAGCGGCGGCGGCAAGCGTTAAGCGAGATGGCGAAGCTCAGGAAGAAGGGGCATCCCGTCTCACCGGTGATCGTCGCAGGCCGCGCCATCGTCCAGACCTTCTGGGGCAAGGCGTGGTGCGAGAACCTCGAACGCTATAGCGACTTTGCCAACCGCTTGCCGCGCGGCCGGACCTATGTGCGCAACGGTTCGGTGATCGATCTTCAGATTGCGCCCGGCGAGATCAAAGCTCTGGTCAGCGGCTCGGAGATTTACAAAGTCGCGGTGAAAGTCGCCCCGGTCACGAAGGCGCGCTGGCAATCCATCTGCAAAGACTGCGCCGGCGCGATTGAGTCGCTCATCGAGCTTTTGCAGGGACGGTTCTCCAAGGGTGTCATGGAACGTGTTTGCCGGCAGAGGACCGGCCTTTTCCCGTCGCCGGATGAGATCAAGCTCTCGTGCAGTTGTCCGGACTGGGCCGAGATGTGCAAGCATGTTGCAGCGGTGCTCTACGGCATCGGCGCCCGGCTCGACCAACAGCCCGACCTCCTCTTCCGGTTGCATGCAGTGGACGAAAAGGAGCTCATCGCCGGGGCCGGAAAGGTGCTTCCGCTGGCCAAGAAGGCGCCGGCTGCAACCAAGGTCCTCGCCGGCGAAGACCTTTCGGTTCTCTTTGGATTGGACATAGCTCAAGGCACTGGCCGCGATACCGGGTTATCGGGTACCACAGCCGCGGAGCCGAAGCGTGCGAAAGCGCGGGCCGGCAAGATGGTTCCGGCAGTGCCGGGTGGAAAGGGCAAGGTTCGCGCACAGGCCAGTGCCAGCAGGCGCCGGAAACAGTCAACTGCCTCCCGGGAAACCAGTGGCTCGAAAAAGAAATGATGCCGCCTTACGCCCGGGCGTTGGACTCTATCTTTGTGTACTGTGCGCTTGCGGCGCGGTGCCACAAAGGTGGCGAGCGCCAGTTGAGGATGGCGCGGATTTTCCCCGATTGAAGTCCAATCCAACCAAGAACTCCGTACCAAGTTGACCTATAACGCCACCCCGTAGATGTCGCCCCTGGGGCTGAGATCGCAGTGGAAGAACGTGTACGCGACGATTACCCACGAGTAACGCCGTAGCGTTGATTCACGGAGTCGGCAGTGGGATTTCTGGCGCGTAATCCCTTCTCACTCTAAATCCTCGCTAGGTTAAAAGGGTGGCCAGGGATGCCGCCCACCAGAGTCCTACCGCCTGTCTCAAAATGTAGAAACTCCAGGCCTCGACACGAGTGTCGAGGCGGCACGCATGAGCGTGCGCCACAAATGCCGCCGGCTATTGGGCGGGCAGCTCTTTCTTCGCCGCCCAGTCGTGCCACGACCCCACGTAGTTCTTCACCTTGGGATATCCCAGGTCATCCAGCACCGCCCAGACCATCGCCGCGCGCGCCCCACGATGGCAGTAGGTGACAATCTGTTTGTCGGGGGTGATGCCCTTTTCAGCGAGCATCACGCCGAGTTTCTCCGGAGCCTGGATGGTGGAGCCATCCGCGCTGAGGAACTGCGTCCACTCGATCCACACTGCGCCGGGGATGCGCCCCTGGCGCGTGCAATCTTCCGAGCCGCTCTTGCCCTCGTATTCCTCGCGCCGCCTCACGTCGAGAATGACGACTTTCTTTTCCTTGCCCAAGGCGGCCACTTCCTGCGCCGTGGCCAGGTATTTCTTCTGCGGCTTCAATTTGTATTTGCTTGCCGCGCGGGCGGCAGGCGAATCCGTCGACACCGGCAACTGCTTTGCCTTCCATCCCTCGAATCCCCCTTCCAGCATGTACACGGTCGGCTGCCCCGCGTAGCACAGCAACCAGTAAGCTCGCGCCGCCCGCATACCAAGCTTGTTCTCATACACCACGATCTGGTCCTTGGGACCAAGGCCCAGTCGGCCCAAGGTATCGGTCAGCCACTCCTGAAAAACCTTGTCACCCTGCGGCGTGGACTCGACCAGGTTGTCGTAAGCATTGATCGAGAGCGCGCCCGGGATGTGGCCCTTCTTGTATTCGGCTTCGGGCCGGGCGTCGAGGATGATGACGCTCGCGTCGCTCCGCCGCTGCTCGATCCAGTCCGGTGTCACCAGGGTATGCGAGTCCGCCGCGACGAGCAGGCCGGCGGCAAGCGGCGCGAACCAAAATAGTTTGGCGATCGACATCACAGGGCATATTATACCCTCATGAAACGCATGACGCTGTCGCTCGTTCTTGCCGCCGCAGCCACGATTCAGACCAGCTTCGAGGGCGGCAGCCTCGGCAAAATCGAGCGCCTGGCGCCGGCGCATTTTCGCTGCGCGGTAAAGGGCGAGGCCGATCAGGATGGGCGCAATCGCCAGGCGAACTGGTACTACTTCCGCCTGGACGGCGCGCGCGGGCACGAGGTCGTCCTCGATCTGGTCGACCTGGTAGGTGAGTACAACTACCAGCCAGGGACCCACGCCGTCACCAAGGACACGCACCCGGTCTACAGCTACGACCAGAAGACCTGGAAGCATTTCGACTCGATCGAGTGGGACGATCGGGAGATCCGCTTGCGGCTGCGCTTCACCCCGTCCGCCAACCGCATTTGGATCGCCCATGTGCCGCCATACACCAACCTGGACTTGGCGCGGCTGCTTGAATCTTTTCGCAGTCATCCGCACTTGCGCCGCGACGTGATCGGCAAAACAGTTCACGGCCGCGAGATGCGGCTGCTCACCGTCACCAATCCCGGACTGCCCAACGCCGGCAAAAAGGTGGCGTGGCTGATGTTCCGGCAGCACTCCTGGGAAACGGGCAGCTCTTGGGCCGGCGAAGGGGCGCTGCGGTTCCTGCTTTCCTCCGACCCCCGCGCCGCGCGTATCCGCGACGAGGTGATCTTCAAGATTTTCCCCATGGCCGACCCCGACGGCGTCGCGCGCGGCGGCGTGCGGTTCAATGCCAAC
>JACQDI010000734.1 GCA_016201195.1 Acidobacteriota bacterium
AGCCCGCCACGATGCGTTGGAGTTCTGCATTACGCCTGCCCTTCCAGTAGGTGGCAGGAAACACTCTGGATTAAACCTCAGCTTGGCAGGCGAGTCAAGTAAACCGGCAGGGAACCAACCGAACCCACACGGCAGCACTCGCGACGTCGCGGATGGCGGCTCCACGATCCACAACCCACGATCCGCCCCGTGGCATAATGACGCGGTGGTGCTCCTCGAGTCCTCAAATTCTCCAATCCTCAAATCCGCCGTGGTTTTCCTGCTGGCGATCCGGATGGCGTCCGGTTGGGGGCCGGAGGGGCACAAGATCACCGGGCGGATTGCTGAAAAATACCTCACCTCGCGAGCGAAGCGTGCGGTGGGGAAGATCCTGGGGCCGGACCGGAACCTGCCGGGCATTACCAACATCGCCGACGAAGTGCGCGCGAAAAAGCCTGAGACCGGGCCGTGGCACTACATCAACATCCCGATCACCGAAACTGTATTCGATCGCGCAAAATACTGCCCGCAGGGGCAGTGTGTGGTAGCTGCGATCGAGCGGGCGCGCGACCGGCTGAAGTCCCCTGGAGGATCTGCCGATGAGCGTTACGAGGCGCTGTATAATCTCGTTCATTTCCTGGGGGATATCCACCAGCCGCTGCACGCGGGCGACCGGGGCGACCGCGGAGGCAACGAGGTGAAGGTGGAGCTGCTGGGCCAGCCGAGTAATCTGCATCGGGTCTGGGACTCGGGGCTCCTGGATACGCTGCACGGTGACTGGGAAGTTTTGTCCAACAGGCTGGGAAAAATCTCCAGGGCCAAACGGAGGACTTGGTCCGGCGGGACGCCGCAAAGCTGGGCGATGGAGTCCCACGACTTGGCGCGGGACGTGGCTTACCGGTTTGAGACGCCGGGTTCCGGGCCGGTGTTGCTAGGCGACGACTACGTGAAGCGGAGCCTGCCCGTTGCCGAGCAGCGGCTGGCCCAGGCGGGAATCCGGCTGGCGCACGTCCTCAACCAGGTCTTCCGGTAACGGTCTGTAAATTGCTGTGAAAGGGACTGGACATTTGCGTTTGGTTGAAGGATACTCTCCGGTAAGGTCATTATGGGCGCCGTTGCTCAGGGCCGGCTAAACGTGGGACTGCTGCTCGCGGCACTGGTGTGGACTGCGAGTGCGAGCGCGCAGACCGAGCTGAATTTCTCGCGGCTCGGAGGCGTGGTGCGCATCGTCAACACCGACATGGCGGTGCTCGAATCGGCCGAGAAGCGCAACGACCTGCCGTGCGAAGTATTCCCGCTGAAGCCCGAGTTGGCGTTTGACCTGCGCTTCCACGCCGGCTACCGGGTGTCGATCCCGCTGAAGGATCTCGCCGGCACCGGAGACCAGTTGCGCGTTCTGATCCGCATCACGCCGCTCGACCAGGGGGACAACCAGAGCTACATGGTAGACCGGTTCACGGTGCCGCCGATCGAGGAGGATGCCAAGGGCGAAGCGTCGCTGCCCGGCGGCTATACGCTGGGGCCGGGGCGCTACAAGGTGGACTGGCTGATGCGGGATCGCGCGGAGCGGGTCTGCTCGTCGCACTGGGAGATGGAAGCGCGGCTGACCGCCGACAACAAGGATCTGCCGCTGACCATGCCCCCGAACACTGTGGGGCCGCGCCCGCAGGAACCCTTCGGCGAGCAGCCGCCGGTGGAGCGGGCTTCCTCGGACCGCTTGCTGAACGTCAAGATCCTGGTGAACTTTTCGCCCACCAACCCGCGCGAGTCGACAATGAAGCCGTGGGACATCGAGGCCATCGTCTCGATTCTGCGCAGCATCGCGCGAGAGCCGCAGATCGGCCGCTTCACCGTGGTCGCTTTCAACATGCAGGAGGAGCGGGTCATCTACCGCGAGGACAACGTGGAGCGCATCGACTTCCCCGCCCTGGGCGAAGCCGTGGGGGCGATCAAGCTGGGGACCGTCGACTATCGCAAGCTCCAGGATCCGCTGAGCGGCGCCCGTTTCCTGACCGCCGTGCTCAGCGAGCAGTTGGGGCCGCAGCGGCCGGAGCCCGACGCGATCATCATCACCGGGCCGAAGCTGATGCTGGAAAAGAAAGTCTCCCAGGATGTGCTCAAGGAAGCCGGCCGGGCGAGCTGTCCGATCTTCTACCTCAACTACAATTTCAATCCTCGCACCAATCCCTGGCGGGACGCGATCGGCACGGCTCTGAAGGCCTATAAGGGCCTGGAATACACGATCACGCTTCCCCGCGACCTCGGCGCCGCGCTCAGCGACATGATGTTCCGGATGAGCAAGAAGTAATTTGGTGATTTTTTGATTTGGGTGATTTGGTGATTGAAAACCCAAGCGCGGGCCGGGTGGGTTTTCCATCACCAAATCACCAATTCAACCGTAGCGCCAACTCGAGGGCCACTGGCGCAACCTCGGCGGAGACGGTGATGCTTTTTGTGCCTTCCCCCAGAAGGGGATATTCTGGCCCAGGGCGTCCACCTGCAGCAGCAATAGAAAGACTGCCACCCGCCTCATTCCGCCCGACTCCTGGCCAATGATACTATCATTTTCGTGGGCCGAGTGGTATTCCTGATCGGTCTTCTGCTGGCGGCCGGGCGCGCCGAAGAGGTGAGATTCGACCTGGCCGGCCAGATCACCCCGGAGGCGCGCGCATCGATTTCCCTGCACGGCGCGACCAGCCCGTTTAGCGTCTCCACGCTCAGCGACTCGCGGGGGCGGTTCCAGTTTCGCAAGCTGCTGGCCGGGGCTTACACGATCGGGGTGTTCATCCCCGGGCGGGGCGAGACGAGCCGGACCATCGAGGTGGGGCCGAGCGTGGCCGACGCGAAGGGCCGCGTCACGGTGAACCTGGACCTGCGGGATTCGAAGCTGCTCTCGACCGAGGCGCTGCGGCGGCGGAGCCTGATCTCGGCGAACGAGCTGAAGATCTCCGATCGGGCGCGCAAGGAATACGCTGAGGCGCAGAAGTGCCTTTCCCGGCGGGATGTGCCCGGGGCAGTGGCTCGCCTGGAACAGGCCGTCAAGCTGGCTCCCCAGTTCTCGGCGGCGTGGAACAACCTGGGCACCATCGCCTACCAGAGCGGCGACTACGCTCGCGCCGAGCGGCATTTCCGCGAGGCTCTGGAGCAGGATCCGGAGGCCTTCGCGCCGCTGGTGAACCTGGGAGGCGTGCTGCTGAACCTCGACAAGCTGGAGGAGGGACTGAAGTACAACCTGTATGCGGTGCTCACGCGGCCTCAGGATGCGCTGGCCAATTCTCAGTTGGGGATGAATTACTTCGCGTTGGGAGATCTGGAGCGGGGACAGAAGTACCTCACGGTGGCGAAGCAGATCGATCCGGCCCATTTCTCGCATCCGCAGTTAACGCTGGCGGAGATCCATTTGCGGAAGGGAAATCGGGGGGCGGCCGCGGATGAGCTGGAGGACTTTCTCAAATACCATCCGGACTGGCCGCAGGCGGCGAAGATGCGGGAGGGGATCGAAAAGCTGCGGCGGTAATTATTAACGGCTGGCGTTGCGGTAACGCATAGCGTACACGTACGCTTTGCCGGCGTCGCCGCCGGTGCCGAGGACCAGCAGCACCAGGTCGCGCTCGGCGTCGTAGACCATGGCGCGGTTCTGGCTGGCGCGGCGGGGGGACTCGATTTCGGTCATCGGGGGCACGCTGACGCGGCGCCAGGTGTTGGCTCCGACGTGCCAGGCGTGGAGGGCGGGGACGGTTGGGTCCTCGGGCGAGGGTCCGTAGGTGAGGAAGACATCCTCGCGGAGGATGTAGACGGCCTCGCGGGTGCAGGTGGGGGCCTGACCGGTCGGGCGCTTTTCTTCCCAGCGCTTTTTGGCCATGTCGAAGGTCCAGATCTCGTCGCGCCGGGCTCCGCCGCCGTGGAGGATCACCTGGTCGCGCTTCGAGTCGTAGGCGAGGCTGGTCATCTCGTAAAGATTTTGCGGGCCGGGTTGCGATTCGTCATCAAGGCGCTTCCAGGTCTTGTCGAGCAGGTAGATGGGGGTGTCTTTCCGCGACGATGGGTTGAAGGGCAGCAGGTAGCCGGCGTCGTTGAGCTGCGCGGGCCAATCGACGCGGACGCCGACTACGCCGTGGCGGGTGCTGACAAGGGTATCGACGCCGACCGGGGCGTCGCCGAG
>JACQDI010000749.1 GCA_016201195.1 Acidobacteriota bacterium
CCAATGTCGTGAAGGTCCAGGGTAATCAAAAGAGCCCGATTCAATTGCTCCATCGCGGCCGGCGAGAGGGCGCCGCGGCGACGCAGGAGACGGTTCTTGTCCAGCACCCTCACTTGCTCCGACAACGCGACCGAATCTGCGGTCAGGCCGCCGTCGGGGGTTCTTACCAGCACATGACTGGGATATAGGCGCCGGCCGGCTCGATACGTGGTGCAGGGCACAACAACTACTATCGGGCTGCTGCTGTTGATAGCGTTTCGGCTGACGATGACGACGGGTCGGGAGCCCTTCTGCTCGGAACCCTCCACTGGGTCGAGCCTCGCGTCGTACACATCACCGCGCATCATACCTTGCGCCGTCTTTTCCCAGTCTGGCTCTTCCCCCAGGCTTCCCAATCGGATTGGGCGAACTCGGCGAGGATCTGCCGGGCTTCCCTCTGGTAGTCCGCATCTGTTGCCATTTGTCGGAATTCGGCATCCAGAACGGCTCGTTCCAGGACCGCGAGCTCATGGCGGAGCGCCTTCGCAATCAAGTCATTCCTGCTGCGCGCCTTGCCCTGCTCGATCAGCCTGTCGACTGCCTCGAGAAGGTCGGCCGGCAGAGCGAGGGTGGTGCGGATAGTAGTGGTCGGCGTCATGACTAGCTCGATGTGCCTCTTGATGTCGTTATTGACATCAGAACTATCATCGCACAGTTTCTGCGGCCAACCGGACAAATCGAAACACCGTTCAGGGGCTCCTCGCCTGGCACGCTCGCGGCGACCAGAACCTGTGCGAGCCGCCCGTTGGTAGGCTTCTTTGAGCCAGGAGAGAAACTCATCGTCCAGCTCCCGCTTGCTGGATACGTTAGCGGCATGAATATGCGCGTTACCCTCCAAGCGCCGGCTGACAAGGAACCCGACGTGAAGCCGATCCTTGAAACTCCCTATTTATATCCTGCCACAAGCACCAAGCTGGGGGACCGGGCCAGCAACATCATGGCGCCATAACGTAACCGGGTGGCGAATCGGGTAACATAGGAGCCATGCCACTGGTCGCCGGGCTCAAGCTGGGCCCTTACGAGATTCTCGCCCCGCTCGGCGCCGGCGGTATGGGCGAGGTGTATCGCGCCCGGGATACGCGCCTCGACCGCGAGGTGGCGATCAAGGTCTTGCCCGAGCATCTGGCCAAAGACCCCCAAGCGATGGCGCGATTCGAGCGCGAGGCCAAGGCCGTAGCGGCGCTGTCACATCCCAACATCCTGGCGATCCACGATGTCGGCTCCGAGCAGGGAGTGGCCTACGTGGTAATGGAACTTCTCGAAGGCGAGACGCTCCGGGCCCGGGTGGGGCGCTCGGCCGTGCCGTGGCGCAAGGCGGTGGAAATCGGTGTAGCGATCGCCGACGGGCTCGCGGCCGCGCACTCCAAAGGGATCATCCACCGGGACCTGAAGCCGGAGAACATCTTTCTCACCTCCGACGGCCGCGTCAAGATCCTCGACTTCGGCCTGGCGCGATGGAAACCGAAACCATCCGCCCCGACTGATGCTGCGGCGACTACCGAAACCGAGGCCGGGACGGTGATGGGCACGGTCGGCTACATGTCGCCCGAGCAGATCCGCGGGACTGCCGCCGATGCGCCGAGCGATATCTTCTCGCTGGGGTGCGTGCTGTACGAGATGGTCACCGGGCAGCGCTCCTTTGCCCGCTCCACCGCGCCCGAAACGCTGACGGCCATTCTGAATGAAGATCCGCCGAATCTGGCCGATTCCGGAAAGGAAATACCGGCTGACTTGCAGGGGATCATCCACCACTGCCTGGAGAAGAACGCGGAGCAGCGATTTCAATCGGCTCGGGATTTGGCGTTCGCGCTGCGAGCCGCCGCCGGAAGCGGCGGAGCCGGCGTTCCTGCCGGTCCCAGAGGCAGCCGAAAGCGTCTGAACCGCTCGATCTGGGCCGGCGCTGCGGTTGTGCTGCTGGCCGGCGGGAGCTTCTTTGTTTGGCGCGTCACGAGCGGTAAGGCGATTGATTCTCTCGCCGTCTTGCCCTTCGTCAACGTCGGCGCCGATCCGAATACGGAATACCTGAGCGACGGCATCACCGAAAACCTGATCAATAGCCTGTCGCAAATCCCCAAGCTGCGGGTGGTGCCGCGGAACCGGGTGTTCCGCTACAAGGGGCGCGAAACAGATACCGAAAAAATCGGGCGGGAGCTCAATGTGCGGGCGGTGCTGACCGGCCGAGTGGTGCAGCGCGGCGACAGCCTGAACATCCAGACCGAGCTGGTGGACGTGGCGGCCGACTCGCAGCTCTGGGGACGGCAGTACGAGCGCAAGTTTTCCGAGATTATCCCGGTGCAGGAGGAGATCGCCAAGGAGGTATCGGAGAAGCTGCGCTTGCGGCCCACGGGCGAGGAGCAGAAGCGGCTGGCCAAGCGCTACACCGAGAACGCCGAGGCGCATCAGCTTTACCTCAGGGGCCGCTACTACTGGAACCGCAGGACCACAGAGACGCTCAAGCGAGCCGCCGAATACTTCCGGCAGGCGATCGACAAAGACCCAACCTACGCTCTGGCCTGGGCCGGATTGGCCGACTGCTACGCTCTATACGGGGCCTACGGCGTGCTTCCCCCGCCGGAGGCCGCTCCCAAAGCAAAGGAAGCGGCTAATAGGGCCCTGGTTCTCGATGACAGGCTGGCGGAGCCCCACGCAGCACTGGGATTGGCTAAGACCGTCTATGACTGGGACTGGTCGGGTGCCGAGCGGGAATTCAAGCGGTCCATCGAGATCAACCCGAGCTATGCGACGGCCCACTACTGGTACAGCATTTGCCTGGGAGCGACGGGGCGGCTGGACGAGGCCATTGCGGGGTCAAAGCGGGCACAAGAGGCTGATCCCCTCTCTCCCAACATCGGCACGGCCGCCGGAGATATGTTCTACTTCGCGCGGCGGTACGACCAGGCGATAAAACAGTATCGCAAGACTCTGGACATGGACCCGAACTTCCCCCGGGCGCACTGGTTCCTTGCCATGGCTTACGAGCAGGTGGG
>JACQDI010000750.1 GCA_016201195.1 Acidobacteriota bacterium
ACCCGCACTGGATCTCGCGTAAAGGCCCTCCCCCAAGTCCGGAAACCCCATCGCTCCTGCTCTTACACCGCCTCGAAGTACCGCGCCAGCTCCCAGTCGGTGACCGCCTTGTTGTACTGGCGGACCTCCCACTCGCGGGTGGCCGCGTAGTGCTCGACAAACTCATCGCCGAAAGCCCGGCGGGCAAGCGCACTCGCGCGGAACAGAGCCGTCGCTTCGGCGAGGGTGCCGGGCAGCCGGGGGGCCTCGCCGCTGCTGTAGGCGTCGACGGTTGCCGGCGGCGGCTCGAGCTGGCGCTCGATGCCGTCCAGGCCCGCCGCTAGCGACGCGGCCATGGCCAGGTACGGGTTCATGTCGGCGCCCGAGAGGCGCATCTCGATGCGGGTCGACTTCGACCGGCCAGGAATTGCCCGCACCGCGGTCGTCCGGTTGTCCACGCCCCAGGTGGCGTTCACTGGCGCCCAGAAGCCCGGCACCGTCCGCTTGTAGCTGTTGATGGTCGGGCACATCATCACCATCAACTCGGGCAGGTTGGTTACCAAGCCGGCCAGGTACTGTCGCATGAGCGCCGACATACCCTCCGCGTCGTAGAACAGGTTGTTCTTCTTGTCCTGGTTCCAAAGGCTCTGGTGGATATGCCCGCTCGAGCCGGGTAGCTCACCGTTCCACTTGGCCATGAAGGTGGGGATCAGGTTATGGCGGGCGGCGATTTCTTTGACTGCGGTCTTGAACAGCGCCGCCCGGTCCGCTCCCGTCACACCCTCGGCCACGGCTATCGCCGCTTCGTAAACGCCTGGGCCGGTTTCGGTGTGGAAGCCCTCGAGTGGCAGGTCAAACGCGGCGAGCTGATCGATCACCTGCAACACGAAATCGGCGTTGGCCGAGGCGCGCATCACGCTGTAGCCGAACATGCCCGGCGTGAGCGGCGTCAGGTTACGAAAACTCTTCTCCCGCAGGCTCTGCGGCGTCTCTCGGAACACGAAAAACTCGTACTCGGCCGAGAAGAACGGCACGTACCCCAGCGTGCCCGCATGCTCCACCACCCGCCCCAGCACCTGGCGCGGGGCAATGGGCAGCGCCTGGCCATCCTTGCCCGCCATGTCCAGCAGGAAAAGCGCTGTCCCCGGCTCCCACGGAACCATGCGGAAGGTGCTCAGGTCCATGCGGCAGAGCGCGTCCGGATAACCCGTGTGCCAACCGGTGTATTGGACGTTGTCGTAGAGAACGTCGCCGATGTCCCAGCCGAAAACCACGTCGCAGAAACCCAGCCCAGACTCCTCGGCCGACCAAAACTTGTCCAAGCTGACGTGTTTGCCGCGCAGCACGCCGTCGATGTCGAACACGCCCAGCTTGACCCGCCGCACCTCGCGCTCCTCGAACTTTCGCTTTACCAGTACAGGATTCATGCCAGGTTCACCCAAACCGATTTGACGTTAGTGTACTGCTCGAGCGCGTACGCACCCAGGTCCCGCCCGAAGCCGCTCTGTTTGTAGCCGCCGAAGGGCGAGCCGGTATCGAAGCCGTTGTAAGTATTGATCCACACCGAGCCCGCCTTGATCTCGCCGGCCAGCCGGTGGGCGAGCCCGATGTCCCGCGTCCAGACGGCGGAAACCAGGCCGTAAATGGTGCCGTTCGCGATTTCGACCGCCTCCTCGGCGTCCCGGAAGCGCATCGCCGCCAGCACCGGGCCGAAGATCTCCTCCTGGGCGATCTTCATGTGCGGCTTAACCTCGCTGAACACGGTCGGCTTGACGAAGAAGCCCCTGGCCTTGGCCCCCTCGGTGTCGCGCTCACCGCCGCACAGCAGCTTCGCGCCTTCCTCCATGCCGGAGCGGATGTAGCTCAAAATGCGCTCAAGCTGGATGGCCGAGATCTGCGATCCCATCATCGTCGTCTTGTCCAGCGGATCGCCGACCTTCAGCTTCTGCGCCCGGTCCACGAGGGCGTCGAGGAACTTGTCGTGGATCTCGGCGTGCAGCAGCAGCCGCGACCCGGCGCTGCACACCTCGCCTTTGTTGGCGAAGATCCCCCAGAACGCCGACTTCAGCGCGGCCTCCATGTCGCAGTCGGGAAAGATGATGTTCGGCGACTTGCCTCCCAGCTCCAGGCTGAGGCGTTTCAGGTTCGACTCCGCCGAGGCCTTCAGCAGTGCCCGCGCCGTGCGGATGCTGCCGGTAAAGCTGATCTTATCCACGTCCATGTGGCGGCCCAGGGCCTCGCCCGCCGTTGGGCCATAGCCGGTCACCACGTTGACTACGCCTTCGGGCACGCCCGCCTCAACGCAATACTCAGCTAGTTTCAGCGCCGTCAGCGGCGTGAATTCGGAGGGCTTGAGCACTACCGAACAGCCGCAGGCCAGCGCCGGCGCCACCTTCCACACGGCGATTTGCAGCGGATAGTTCCAGGGCACAATGGCCCCCACCACCCCTACCGGCTCGCGCAGGGTGTAATTCAGGAACGGCCCGTCGACCGGGATGGTCTCCCCGTAGATTTTCCGCACCCAGCCGGCGTAGTAGCGAAAGGCGTCGATGGCCGGCTCCACGTCGGCCCCGGCGGCCTCGCGCAGCGTCTTGCCGTTCTCCATCGATTCCAGCACCGCCAGCTCTTCCTTGTGCTTCGCCAGCAGCTCGCTGATGGCCCAGAGGATCTTCTCTTTCTTCGACGGATCCATCCCCCGCCAGTTCTTGCGCTCGAAGCTTGCCCGGGCGGCGGCGACGGCGCGATCCACGTCGGCCGCGTCGCCATCGGGCACGGTGGTCAGCTTCTCCCCCGTGGCCGGGTTGAATACGTCGATGGTCTTGCCGCTGGCCGCATCCTCGGAGCGGCCGTTGATGAAGAGTTTTCCCGGCTTCAGTTGTTCTCTTACCGTTTCCAAAGCAGTCATGAGTGCGCTCCTCGGCGGCTCCACTCCGGTCCTTTATATTTTCGCCGCGCAACGGCGGCGTACAGCACACCGAGCGCGACGAGCAGACCGAGGAAGGTTTGCCCCGCCAGCTCGTTGGGTGGCATCACCAGTACCACCGCGATCAGCACGCTGAAGCCGATGGCCACGGCGTTGACCAGCGGGCCGTAGCGGCCGAGGTTCCATACCGCTGCTGCTGGCCAGTCCGAACCTCGCAGGCGCGCGCGAAAGGCCAGGATCACCGGAATGATATAGGCCATGTAGAGCGCCACCGTGCTGAAGGAGGTAACCTTCTGGACGTCCCCCAGCCGCAGCATGAACAGCATGGAGCCGGCCACGGTGGCCCACAGCGCCGGCGCCGGTGTCCCGTGGCGGGGACTCACCCAGCGTAACACGCCCGAGAACGGCGTGCCGTGATCCCGGGCCAGCGAATAGACCGCGCGCGACGCCGACGTGATGCAGGAAAGCCCGCAGAACCACATGGCCATCGAGGCCAGGCCCGCCATCAGGCTGCCGAAGCGCGCCCCCAGCGCCCCTTGCAGGATGGCAATCGCCGCCGGCACGCTGTTGCCGCCGGCATCCTTGGCTCCGAGCGCTCCCGGGATCGTATGGATGGCCAGGGTCAGCGCCAGCAGCAGGAAATATCCCACCACGCCCGAAACCATCACCGACAGGACGATCCCCCAAGGCGCCCGCCGCCGCGGATCCTGCGTCTCCTCGGCCATGTGCGCCGAAGCGTCAAAGCCGGTGTAGGTCCATTGCGCCTGCAGCAGGCCCAGCAGGAACGCCCACCAGTAGGGCGAGCGCCCGTTGCTGTTCACCGCCTGGACGGCGAACGCAGCCGGCTGGTGAGGCGCCAGAAAAAACAGCGCCAGCACGATGATCGCCACTCCGATGACGTGTACGGTCACGCTGACGTCGTTCAGGATCGCCACCAGCCGCACGCCGTAATGGTTGAGCAGGCCCTGGTTGAGCAGGATGAACGCGAACATCAGCAGCAGGTTGCGCTCCGTCAGCGGAAGGCCCAGCAGCGGCAAAATGAACTGCGCGCAACTGTAGTTGATCCCCGCCTGCGCGGCGATGAGGCCGAAGATGTTGAACCACGCCACGAACCATCCGCACGCCGGCCCGCCCAGGTCCGCCGCCCAGTGATACATTGCCCCCGAGGTGGGGTAGGCCGAGCAGAGCTCGGCCATGCTGGCGGCCACCGTCAGAGTGAAGAGGGTCGCCAGCGGCCAGCCCAGCGACATCTCGAGCGGCCCGCCCATCTCCAGGCCGTAACCGAAAAGCGTCACTGCGCCGGTGAGAATCGAGATAATCGAGAAGGAGATGGCGAAGTTGGAGAATCCCCCCATGCTGCGAAACAGTTCCTGCGCGTATCCGAAGTGGCTGAGGTCGACGCGGTCCTGGTCGGATTGACCGCGCGGCGGGGAAGAGGGCATAAGGGGTCATCATAGCGGAATGACGATTCGCGAGGCCAAACAAACCGATGTGATCCGGTTGGTCGAGATTGTTCGCTCTTCGCCGGAGGCCGGCAATTGGTCCGCTGGCGAGATCGAGAGCAGCCTGGCCGAGCCTCTGCGGCGGTGCCTGGTCGCCGTCGCCGAGGAAGAGGAGCGCGTGCTCGGGTTTGTCCTCGTACAGTGCGCGGTGTCCGGTGAAGCGGAGATCTTGACCGTGGCAGTCGATCCTGTTGCGCGCCGTCGCGGGGTGGCGCGACGCCTGTTGTGGGGGGTACTCGAGGCTATGCCGGGCCGCGTATGGCTCGAAGTGCGCCGCTCCAACACCGCCGCTCAGCGGCTCTACCAGCAGCTTGGCTTCGTTGAGAGCGGGCTGCGCCGCAACTACTACTCTTCCCCCACGGAAGATGCCGTTGTAATGCAATTCACTGATTCTAAATAACTTATTCCGACGCCCGCGGGCTTGCATCCGCGCGGCGATTGTGATAACTTCAGGGTGGCGGAAGGATGACTTACACCAATCGACCGCTACTTCAGTTCAACCCACCGAGCCAAAAATCCTCTATCTGGTACGACTCGGCGTGGCGACCCCACTGCTAAGGAGGAAGTACGCCTATGGAAACGAGCCCTCAGGAACAGATGCAAGTGCACCTGATGGCCACAAACGAGGAGTTTCGCCGCTTGGCCTCCGAACATGCCGGCTATGCGCGACGGCTGGAGGAACTCGCCTCCCACCACTACCTCACCGAGCAGGAGCAACTCGAAGAGGTTCGGTTGAAAAAGCTGAAACTGCGACTCAAGGATGAGATGCAGAACATCCTCAAGCAAGCCCAGGCCCGGGAGGTGGCCTGACGGCTCTGGGAAGGCATTCGAATAAATCAAAGCCGAAATTCGAACCCGGCCGGTCGCGGCCGGGTTCGTGTTTTTGGGAGCTGCCAGCGGTTGCTGATGGCTGACTGCTGATTGCTGAAGGCTTATAATGAAATCGAATGGTCCGAGATGGCCTCTACTACGCGGCGGCGCTGGCAGTGGCCGCGGCGGCGCTGAGCGCGGGACTGCATCCGCTGGCGGGCTTGCCTTTCGTCATCCTGGCCTTATTCTGCCTGTATTTTTTTCGCGATCCGGAGCGTGAGATTCCCTCCGGTCCGGTGGCGGTTTCCCCGGCCGACGGCAAGGTCGTCGAGATTCGCCCGGAAGGCGAGGATGGAACGCGGGTGAGCATCTTCCTGAACGTGTTTGACGTGCACGTGAACCGCGCTCCGGTCGGCGGCGTGATCACCGACGTGCACTACTCGCGAGGAAAGTTCCTGGTTGCCAGCCGCGAGGAGGCCTCCACGGAAAACGAGCAGAACACGGTGGTCGTCGAGGACGGGAACTCGCGCGTGGTCTTCAAGCAGATCGCCGGCCTGATCGCCAGGCGCATCGTTTGCCGCAAAAAGGTCGGGGACCGCGTGGAGAAGGGCGAGCGGTTCGGGTTGATTAAATTCGGCTCGCGCATGGATGTCGTGCTGGGGCCGGAATGGGAACTGGCGGTGCGCCAGGGGGAGCGGGTGAAAGCGGGCAGCTCGATTTTGGCCCGCCGGAGGGATTCGTGAGTCAGAAAGCCCAGAGAGCCACAGAGGCACAGAGCACACAGAGAACAATCCTTCTTCTCTGTGGCCTCTGTGTCTCTGTGGCTTTCCGTTTCTTCTTATGCGCGACAAAAAACTGATGGGCCGCGGGGCTTACGCCCTACCCAGCATCTTCACCGCCGGCACGATCTTCTGCGGCTACTACGCCCTGATGAAGACCATTCAAGCCATCTCCCTGGCGCCGGAGCGGATGGGCGAAGCGGCGGGCCAGCTCGACCTGGCGTCGCTGGCCATCGGTGTGGCCGTGTTCACCGACGGCATGGACGGCCGCATCGCCCGCCTCACCAACGCGGTGAGCGACTTCGGCAGGGAACTGGACTCGCTGGCCGACGTGATCACCTTCGGCGTGGCCCCGGCGCTGCTCGCCTTCGCCTGGGGCATCCGCTCGCTCGATCCGGCAAGCGGCAGCCTGTTCACCGAGCACCTGACCCGGCTGGCCTACTTCGTGACTTTCCTGTTTGTGGTTTGCGGCGCGGCGCGGCTGGCGCGGTTCAACGTGCAGCGCAACCCCGTGCCCAAGAACCCCGGCCGCGTGGGACGCAAGTATTTCGTCGGTCTGCCCATTCCCTCCGCGGCGGCTCTGGTAGCTGCTGTGGTCCACGCCACCGGCGGCTACCCGCTGCGCGATTGGATGCCCTGGGGCGCGCTCTGGCTGTTCCTGCTGGGCCTGCTCAGCTTCCTGATGGTCTGCACTTGGCGCTACAACAGCTTCAAGGAATTCAACCTGGTCGAACAGCGGTCGTGGGTGACCGTGGTGCTGATCGCCGGCATGATCTACCTCATCTACCATTACTCGCAGCCGGTGTTGCTGGCGCTGGCCTCTACTTACGTCGCGAGCGGCATCCTGATTCGCCTCGGCGGCCTCTTCCGCCGCCATCCCAAGCACCTCCCCGAGCCCGAGCGGCAAGTCAATTAGAATGCCGCGAAGCATCCTTGATTTTTGCCTTTTGCCTTTTGCCTTTTGCCTTTTGCCTTTCTTTTCCTCCTGCGGCTACCACGTCGCCGGCCGCGGCGATCAAATCCCCAAAGAAGTGCGCACGATAGCCGTCCTGCCCTTCACCAATGCCACGTCGCGCTACAAGATCGAGCAGTACCTGACGCGGGCGGTCACCCACGAGCTGATCGGCCGCACCCGGTTTCGCGTGGTCCCGGATGAGCGCGACGCCGACGCCATGTTGCGCGGCGCGGTGATCAACATGTTCCTCACCCCGATCATCTTCGACCCCGCCAGCGGTCGCGCCACCACCGTCCAGGTCATCACCCAATTGCAGGTTTATCTCGCCGAGCGCCGCACCGGGAAGGTCCTCTATCAGAACCAGAATTACGAAGCGCGAGAGCGCTACGAGGTGTCCATCGACCCGCGGGCCTATTTCGAGGAGAGCGAAGCGGGCCTGGACCGCATGAGCCGCTCGGTGGCCCGCAACCTGGTGAGCGCCATCCTGGAGAACTTCTAATGGACCCCGCCCAGCTTCTTCTCCAGTTGCAGAAAAAGAGTCCTGCCGCCGGGTACGTGTTTCTGGGCAACGAGTTGTTCTCACGCGACGGCTGCCGCAAGGCGCTCCTCGAAGCCGCCCTGCCGCCCGGGGAGCGGGAAAGCGGCCTCGTGCAATACGATCTTGCCGAGGCTTCGCTCCAGGACCTGATCGAGGACGCGCGCACCCTGTCCCTGTTCGCCGGAGCGCGGATGATTGTCGGCTATAACGCCGAGAACGTGTTGCCGCGG
>JACQDI010000770.1 GCA_016201195.1 Acidobacteriota bacterium
CCAGCAAGAAGGTCTATTTCCCCAACGGCGAGCCGCCCAAGGCCGGGGAGATCTTCCGCAATCCGGACCTGGTTCGCACCTTCAAGATGCTGGTCGAGGCGGAACAGAAAGCCAAGCGCAAGGGACGCCACGCCGCCCTGCGGGCCGCGCGTGACCGCTTCTACAAGGGCGACATCGCCCGCACCATGGCTGACTTTTCCGAGAAGAACGGCGGCCTGTTCCGCTATGACGATTTCGCCACCTACACCGCCAAGGTCGAGGAGCCGGTGTCAAGCGAGTACCGTGGCTACCAGGTCTACAAGAACCCTTCCGCCACCCAGGGCCCGGCCGAGCTGTTTACGCTGAACATCCTGCGCGGCTATGACCTGAAGACGATGGGGCACAACAGCGCCGACTACATCCACGTCAATGTGGAGGCGGTGAAGCTGGCCTTCGCCGACCGGGAGATGTTCCTGGGCGACGCCGACTTCATCAAGATTCCGTTCGCGGGCCTGCTCTCGGAGCCGTATGCGGCCGAGCGGCGTTCGCTCATCGAGATGGCCCGGGCGTCTTACAAGTTCCGGCCGGGTGAGCCGGGAAAATACATGACGGACTATAAGCCGGAGCCCCGCTCGATCTCGGTGAGCTCGGAAGGAAACGCCGACCACGAGGGCGACACCAGCTACCTGGCGGTGGTCGATCGCCAGCGCAACACGGTCTCCTGGACCCCCAGCCTGCACTCCGGATTCGGCACCGGCGTCCTCATGGCCGACCTCGGCTTCAGCTTCAATTGCCGCGGCGACTACTTCTCCTTGGAAAAGCAGCACCCTAACGCGCTCCAAGGGGGCAAGCGCCCGCGCAGCACCCTGACCCCAACCCTGATCCTGAAGGACGGCAAACCGTTCATGGCCGTGGGCAGCCCCGGCGGCGACGACCAATGCATGCGCATCATACAGACCTTTCTGAACGTGATCGAGTTCGGCATGAACATCCAGGCGGCCATCGAGGCCCCACGCTGGACCACGTCGAGCTTTCCGGCCTCCACCTTCCCGCACACCATGAAGGTCGGCGACGTGGGCCTGGAGGACCGCATTCCGGAGGCGGTCCGGAAGGAACTCGAGAACCGCGGCCACAAGGTCAGCCTGCGCGGACCCTGGACCCAGGGCGCCACCTCGGCGATCGTCATCGATCCGGTCACCGGCCTGCTGAGCGCCGGCGCCGACCCGCGCGGGGATAATTACGCGCTGGCCTGGTAGGATCCCACTGCGAGGCGTATCACCCGCCTATCACATGCCGTCATCCGCACAGCCTCTTGCTGGCCTCCGGCCCCTTGCCGAAGTCAGCAGCCCCACGGAGCGAGAGCTTGACGTTTTCGATCCGGATCGTCGCTAGATAAAAAGGTCAACAGGCACCCTAAAGAAATCAGCCAGCCTCTTCGCCTGGGCCTTGCTGATGCCGCGCTTGCCCTTGAGCACCTCGGACGCCCTGGCCCTTGTGCCGAAAAGACGCCACAGGTCCGCCTGAGTGAGACCTCGATCCTCCATAAGCTGGCCGAGACGCTCCTGGGGACTGGCAAGATTGATCGGGTAATGCTCGGACTCAAAGCGTTCGATCAAAGCAGTCATCAACTCTGCAAGCTCCTTCTCTTCCCGGCTGAGATGATCCCATCGAAGG
Source organism: Acidobacteriota bacterium (assembly GCA_016201195.1). GTDB lineage: Bacteria > Acidobacteriota > Terriglobia > Bryobacterales > JACQDG01 > JACQDI01. Next base: position 1,654 of record JACQDI010000770.1, read on the forward strand.
TCTAGCTCCTCGAGGTCGGCGATCATTCGCTCGTTTTCCTTTTCGGTGCGAATCACGCGAGGAAGGGTCTTCACCAAAAGCCTGGCGTACCGCCTTTCGTCAATAACAGCAGTGCTCATTCCTTCCAACCTCCTCTCTTGTACTCGGAGTGGGTGAAAAAGCCTCGCACGAAAACCTTCTGCGTCGTGTAGTTGATTCGAGTGATGAGCCGATAATCATTGCCCTTGATGTTGAAAACCGTAAGACCCTCTACGAAGTCGGCGTGGGGGAAATCTCCCCGCGTGTCCACCAGGTTCCGCCACGACGCCCGCTTGGTGATACGGTACCAGTTATCGAGGGCCGCCGCTGCGTCCGGGCGCCGCTTTGCAGCCTGCACAATCGGCCGATGGCTGATCACCCTCACCCGAATATAGTCCCATTTTGGGAGCGAAATGTCAACAGGGCGGTCACATGTCTCTGCGCGGACCCTGGACCCAGGGCGCCACCTCGGCGATCGTCATTGATCCGGTCACCGGCCTGCTCAGCGCCGGCGCCGACCCCCGCGGGGATAATTACGCGCTGGCCTGGTAGGAGAATTTCACGCTAAGGCTGCGCTGAGACGAAGCCGGTCAATCCCGCAGCCGGTAGAGCCGGAACGACTCGTCGTGGTAAATGAGCGCCGGGTGATAGAGGTGCTCCACCACGTGCATGTGCCGGGGCTCTGCCCAGAAGGCGGCGGCCAATAGATACTGATACGAGAGGCTGCGCAGGTCCTCGGTGATCCGATCAAGCGGATAGTTGCCCAGGTAGTCGTAGTAGCAGTGAAACTCGGGCTTGGCGTAGAAGGTCGAACAGGTTCCCACGGCGTAGACCCGCGCCCCCGGACGGGCGGCGCGGTTGAGAGCCTCGATCGCCCGATAGCTGACCAGGGTCTCCCGCAGGTATTGCTCCCGGTCGATGCGCCGGGCGAACAATTTCAGCCGCGGCACATTCATCTCCATGATCAGCAGCGGGCCGAGCGAAAACAGAAAGCAGTAGCCGAGGAGCGGAAGAACCCAGCCGCGCCGGGCCGCGCACAAGCGGTCCGCGAGGTACGCGAACACAACCCCGAAGACGGCGATGGCGAAGCGCATCTGGAGGATGACAGCGGCCCAGTAAAGTAAGTATGCGACGGTGAACAGCAGCAGAAGCCGGGCGAGGCGCGGCTGCCGGCCGGCGCCCCAGAACAGTAGCGGAAGGAAAGCCACGAGCACCACGCCTGCCGGGCTGGGCGAGGGGGACTCGAAATGGCGCCAGCCGCGATAATGCACTCGCCACGGCACGGACAGGTAAATGCCCAGGCGCTCGAGCCGGGAAAGCTCAGGATGGCCGGAGTGGGTGGTGGAACGGACCGCGCTCAATCCGGCTTCGGGATAGAGCGGGTTGCCGATCAGGATCCAGGCGCGGGTGTGCCAGTAAAGGCCGGAGCCGGCAAACAAAACCGCCAGTAGCGCCAATTGGCGGACCGAAAGCCGGATGCGGCGCAGGTTCCAGGCCGCCAGGACAGCCCAGGGGACCGCACCGAGGATGGCCACGTGCTTCACGCTGAAACTGAACCCCAGAAACAAGACCCCCGTCGCCAGCCAGCCGAATCGCTCCGTCTCGATCCAGCGGACCAGTCCGTACAAGGCCAGCAGAAGATTCAGCGCCAGGGCCAGGTCGGTCTTGGCGACGCTCCCGGTCCAGGAAATGAACGGCGTGGTCCAGAAAAGGGCAGCGGCCACCAGGGGCCCGGCGGGCGAGGCAGGCCACCAGCGCCGCGTGATCAGCGCCACAGCCAGCGCCGCCAGTGGGAAAAAAGCGTAGGTGAGGACCTTGGCCGTGGCCTGCCCATCGAGCAGGAACCCCAGCGTGTAAAGCATCTCCACATTCTGCGGGAAATAGGAGTAGGGCAGGTGAGGTATGACCACTATCCTGTGGCCGGCGGCGTAGTCGCGGGCCAGCACGAAGTGGAAGCTGATCGGGTCGAAGGCGATCTCGGGGCTCAGCGCAACCATGGCGCTCGAGAGCGTGCAAACAAGAACAAAGACCAGGCAGAGGCCCCATAGCGGGTCGGCCGCCCGCGCCGCATAGCTGACGTCGGCCCGCCGGAGCAATTCCCACAGCCGCCGGGCGTTGCGCCAGAAAAGCAGTGCGGCGGCGGCCAGCAGGGCCAGCATCAGCCAGCGGTAGTAGAGCCGGGCCAGGCCCAGCACGAACAGCAGCGCACTTAACACTCCCAGCCCGGCGGCGAGCGGCAAGGTCAACTGCTCGAGCGTGGACTCGGCCAGATCTCCTAGCGCCAGCCGCCCCAGGGAGAAGGCGACGAAACCGATCCACACGGAGCAGAGCGTCGCGAGGGGCGCGTAAAAGAGGAAGAAAAGGAGAAAGAACCCCACAAACGCACGAGGCTCCCAGGCGATCAGCCGAGGCCGCGCCCGACGCAACCGCATATACGAGAAACTCGCCAACGCCAGCAGGGCGAGGGCTCCCAGGTAGAGGAAGAAAAACTGCGGGCCGGGGTGACGGAAATAGTTCAGGTGCCAAAGCCAAAGCTTGACGGTGGCCGCGACGACGACGAGGATCCAGGCCGGCCCGGCTATTTTCGGCATAGGATTTCGAGTCGCGGGCCGAACCAGACCAGCAGGCGCGACCAACCCGGCAGGCGGCTCAGGTGATTGTACACGGACTGGACCCGCTCCCACCGCCCGGGGACGGCCAGCGGCGCGGGCCTGACACGGGCCTTGTCGGCGCAACCCGGATCAAAGCCGGCGGCGCGCGTCCATGCCTCCAGTTCTGCGGCCGAGCGCAGGTTAACGTTGCGATAGTGGCGTCTTGAAACAAGGCGGACGTAGCTCGCCTGCCAAGGGCGCGGCAGCCATCCCACTCCCCAGACGTTTGCATGCGGCTCGGGGGTGAGCGAGTAGCGATTGTTGGTGGAGAAATAGACCGCCGCGCCCGGGGCGGCGACCCGGCGGCACTCGGCAAACGCCGGCGCCGGGTCGGCCAGGTGCTCGACCAGGTCAGTCGCCGTCACCGCCGCAAACTGGTCCGCGGCAAAGGGAAGAAACTCGGCGTTGGCGCAGACCAGTGGGGCCTTGACGCCCGCCTCGCGGAGCCGCACTGCGCCCACCACCAGCCATCGGAACGCCACATCCACGCCAATCACCGCAGCGAACCGGCGGCTGGCGGCCACCACCAGGCCGCCCGTCGAACAGCCCACATCCAGCAGCGATCCGCTGGGCTGGCTTGCTCCAAGCTGGCACAGGCTGGCGTCGCCGATCTCCACTTCAGCCAGGGCGTGCACGCTGAACTTACGCGCCAGCGCGGGCGGCACATCGGGCGTGATCGAGTAGTAAAAATCGAGCATTCCCGCGAAGCTGCGGCGCGTGGACTCCTCGAAAAGCCGCAAGCCTTTGCGGCGGTCGTCTTCGATCGAGATGAAGCGGTCGGGGAGGATGCGAAAGTCGGGAATGCCGCACACCACCGGGTACCGGCGGCCGCAAGGGTCGCAGCAGTAGGCTTCGGAGTCAAACGTCAGCGGTCCCTTGCACAGCGGGCAGACGAAGGCGATCACTTCCATTCCCGTATGAAGCCGCGCAGGGCCAGGTACCACCGCGCCGGGGACGCAAAAAGATGGCGAAACAGCGACAGCCGCGCAAGATAGTAAACGTCGAGGCGTTCCAGGGTTTCTGGGCGGCTGCCTGCGGTCACATAACCCAGGCGCGTGGAACAGCCGGCCCGGAACTGCTCGGCAACCAGGCGTCTCGCTGGCTCGGGCATGGAGCCATAGGGATAGGCGAAGGCGAGTGCTTCCCGGCCGGTCGCGTCCTCGATCCGGCGCTTCGAAGAGAGGACTTCCTCACGCATGGCGGCTTCGTCCAGCCGCCCCAGGTCGGGATGAGTCGCCGTATGAGCTCCGAACTCCACCCCGGCCCGGCTCAGCCCCTGGATGGTCGACCAGGTCATCAGAGGCAATCGGGGAACGCCGGGCCACTGCGACGGCCAGTCGTTGGCGGCGCCGCAGTAGCCGCTCACCAGAAACACGGTGGCCGGGAAACGGTAGCGGGCGAGGACCGGCGCGGCAACCTCGGCGAAGTTCTGAAAGCCGTCATCGAAGGTCAGCGCCACGGCAGGCGCGGGACTGGAACGCAACTCGGTCAACCGCGCCACCGGAACGCCGGAGCCTGCCAGCACCTCCATCTGGCGGGCGAAAAGCGCCGGACTCACCGAGATGACCGATCCCGAATCGTCCAGCGAATGGTAGGTGAGAATGGCGCGCCGCACGTCAATCGGTTTGGGAGCAACTCTGGCCCGGACCACAGAGGTATCCCACCAGCTCGCCCCAGAACCAGACCAAATAGCATAGCAGCAGCGGCGGCAGGGCCAGCAGGAACTCGCGGCGTCGCCGCTTCTTGGCAAAAACGGCGCGGGCCGCACGGATCAACAGCAGCAGCGGAATCAGAGGGGAGAGCAGCGCCCGCTTCAGGCGGCCCGTTTCGATCATGCCGCCGAAGCAGCGGCCGTGGTTGTAGCGCAAGGCCAGGTAGGGGCCGAAACGGTAAGGCTTGTTGTGGGTGACCACCAGGTCGGGCTCGAGCCACAGTACATAGCCGCGGGCCACCAGCTCGCGGTTGATGTCGTTCTCCCAGAAGCCGCGTGCCCAAAGCGGTGCCAGGGCCTCCAAGACCTCGCGCTTGTAGCAGGCGTTGTTGCCGGGGAGCGCCCCGGTCGATCCCCGTCGCAGCGGGGGCATGGATCCCGCGTAGCGCGAGAAATAGATGGCCCAGTCGAGTACGGAGCCGGTGCGGCCGTTTTCGACCGGCCCGCCCGCGGCGGCGGCGTCCCGGCTGTCTAGCGCTCGCACCAGGCCAGCGGCCCACCCCGGTGAAAACAGACAATGGTCCTCGGTGATCGCCACCAAGCGGCCGCGCGCGGCCCGGATCCCCTCCGCGCGCAGTTGGGGGACCGAGTGCCTGCCGGCCATCTCGATGACCCGCAGTTGGGACTCGCCCCCAAGGTCCCGCAAGACGTCCCGGGCCGGGTCTTCGCTCGAAACCACGGCGATCACCTCGGCCGCGAGACCCCGGCACTGTATGAGCAGGGCCTGGATGGTGGCCGCGACGGTATCGGTAGCGAGGCGAACGGGAACAACGGCGGAGAGAGTCATCGTCGGCGCGAGCATTGGGACGTGGCGCACGCACTCTTGCGTGCCGCGCCGACACTCGTGTCGGCGCTCGATGGGCCACGGGACAGGGATCGAGACGAGTCTCGACCCGGCAGGCTGAAGCCTACGCCACGAGCTTGGCCTCGAAGCATCGTGTCACCCAATTCTGCGAGGCTCATTAAGTCCCGGCCAGCTTCAGGGTCCGCTGCCGCTCTTCACCGCGGCCGGCGCGGAACCAGTCGATGGTCCGCCGCAACGCTTCCTCCAAATCGACTTTGGGTTGGTACCCGGTGAGGTTGACGACCTTGGTGATGTCCGGCTCCCGGCGGCCCATATCCTCGAAGCCGCTTTCGTAGGCCTCATCGTAAGGGACGTACCGAATCTTCGAGGCCGAGCCGGTCAGACGGATGATGCGCTGGG
>JACQDI010000771.1 GCA_016201195.1 Acidobacteriota bacterium
TCCAGACCCTGCTCGGCCTCGGAACCGGCCATAAACCCACACCATATAAGCGAATACGTGGTGCCGCGGACCTCGCTAGGGCGCCCGCCGAGAGCTGACCCCAATCTATAGTGGCTTGCTGAAACAACCGGATAAGCACAAAGCAGCTTGTGGGCAACACTCGCCCCACTTCAGTAGCGAGCAGAACTCGCCCAGGGGACCGAGCAGGAAGAAAGAGAGACGCCTGTGCATGGCACGTTAGATGCTGATTGGGATCGCAGGACGCTCCTCCTTTCCACCACCATCGCAGAGGCCGCCCAGTGCTGGACGCAGCAACGGATAACGGCCACTGAGAAAGATGAGGCTCTATTTGGATGCCTGCTGTTTGAACCGGCCATTCGATGATCAAAGACAGGACCGCGTTCGCCTCGAGGCTGAGGCGGTCGTACTGATCCTTGGGCACATCGCATCGGGCGAATGGGAACTGGTTGACAGCGAAGTGGTACAATTCGAGATAGAGCAGGCGCCCAGTTCGGAGCGCCGCGAGCGCGTTGGAGAGCTGACGAGGGTTGCGCGGCGGTTGGTTCGCGTCGGTGAGGCGGAAGCGGCACGAGTTGCTGCGCATCTCGTCTCGCGTCTCAAGGCAGCTTCGACTCCGCGTGGCGAACCCTGTATCGTGGATACGGGAGGTGAGCGGACAGTGAGTGCAGGCAGCAAGACACTGGACGAGATCAGGCGTACGGGTCTCGGTGCTCTAGCCCGCGAGCTTGGTCCCGTGGGCATGATACGCTTCTTGCAACAGTTCCAAACCGGTTCCGGGGACTACTCGGTCGACAGGCACTCCTGGTTAGAGAAATCGGATGTTCGCAGCTTGGCTAAGAAGATCGGGCAGAGACGGCGAGATCTCAATCGCGGCAGACGCGGCGAGGCTACCCTCAGTGGTCGCGAGAAGGAGATTCTGGCTTTTGTGATCGAGGGCGTCACCAATCGCGAGATCGCCCGGAAGCTGTCGATCAGTCAGGACGCTGTTCGGTTGCATCTGCGAAGAATCTTCGACAAGATCGGGGTTAAGGATCGCCCGCAGGCTGCCGAGTGCACCGCCAAACAGAACGTTCAGCCACGCCGAGCGCGACTCGGACGGAACTCTCCTGTGCCCGCTAATCATTAAAGTCTGGAACTGCTGCATCTAGTTCAGCCCGTATTCAAGCGAATCTGCGCCGCTCGATCGGCTTCTGCCCCGCCGGCGCGGGCGTGAAGAGGTCGTGGCGGTGGAGGCCCAATTCTTTCGCCATCTCCAGGCAGTAATCCAGTTTCCCGACATCCATGCCATGGATGTTCGACCCGAAAGAAAACTTCGCCCCCGCCCGCCGGGCCATTTTGAGGAAGGCAGGTCTGGGCAGCCGGTACCGCGAATTGATCTCGATGGCCACGCCGTGTTTCAGGGCCGCGTCGATCACCTTCTTCATGCGGTCCGGCGTCCAGAGCGCGTCAAATTCCTTCTCGAGGCAGGCTGGCAGGAAGGTCGGGTTGGCGAGAATATCGATCGGCTCTCGGGCCATCACCTGCAAGTGGAACGCGACATAGCGCTCCATGAAATCCTGCGGGTCGTCGATCGTCACCCCAGGCCTCCATAGCTCCACCCGTTGCCCGTTCTTCTCGGGGAAGGTGAGGGCGTCCGAGAGGACGTAGTCCAGTTGCGCCACCGTCCGTTTCGAGAAGCAGCTCATCCAGTCCAGGCCCTCCGCCTGGATGCCCTTGTAGACGGGCTTGCCGTCCAGCATCGCGATGTATCGCTTCAGATCCTCATCGGTGCTCAAGAGGCCGCGGTACTTGTTCTCCTTGGCGCCGGCGTGCTCCACGACCCCAAACTTCACGCCGCGCTGCCTGGAAAGCTCGAGCGCCTTTTCGAGGGTCACCACTTCATCGAGGTGGACATGGTAATCGACCAGCGGAAAATCGAGCGCCCCGCGGCTCACAACCGGGAAGATACCGGCTGCCACCGTGCCGCCCAGGAACCTGCGCCTGGAAATGGTTTGTCTCATAAGCATCCTATCCCAGCTTTGGCGGCAGATCTTTCATCGGTCCCATCCACTCGAGCTGCCGCTCGATGTCCCGGTGCAGCCGGTACGATTTGCGGACGGCGGCGAGCGAAGGGCCGCGCACGTCGATCTTCGCCAGATCGTACTGCCCGATTCCTACCTGTCCGCAGTATGTAAGGTAGCCCAGCCAGCTCGGGTTGATGCCCATGGCTTCGACGCCCACCCGGTCGGCAGCCACGAAATCGGTCGAGGCGATGGCGAGGCGCGAGGCCACGGCCGTGCCCGACGAGGGCCCGTTTCCTTCCATCCCCTCCCAGCCATCGATCACCGCCGCGCCCCAGCAGGGCTGCAGCCTTTGCGC
>JACQDI010000772.1 GCA_016201195.1 Acidobacteriota bacterium
CTCGACCGCGCCGGCCTCACTATGTACGGCCAGATGACGGCCGGAAGCTGGATCTACATCGGTTCCCAAGGTATCCTGCAGGGCACCTACGAGACCTTCGCCGCCGCGGCGCGAAAGCACTTCGGCGGGACGCTCGCCGGCAAGCTGGTCGTCTCCGGCGGCATGGGCGGCATGGGCGGAGCGCAGCCGCTCGCCGCTACCATGAACGGCGCAACGTTCCTGGGCGTCGAGGTCGATCCGGAGCGCATCAAGCGGCGGCTCAAAACCGGCTACTGCGACATCCTGGTCAACAGCCTGGACGAGGCCGTGCGGATCCTGCGCAGCGCCGTGCACGGCAAGGAAGCCGTCTCGGTGGGCCTGGCCGCCAATTGCGCCGACATCCTGCCGGAGATGGTGCGGCGGGGCATCGTCCCCGACCTGCTTAGCGACCAGACCAGTGCTCACGACCCGCTGAACGGGTACATCCCGTCGGGCTACAGCGTGGAGCAGGCGGCGGCGTTTCGCGCCCGCGACCCGCATGGATACGTGGAAGCGTCGCTGGATTCGATCTCGACCCACGTGCGGGCCATGCTCGACCTGCAAAAGATGGGCGCCGTGGTGTTCGATTACGGCAACAACATCCGGACTATGGCGCACCAGCATGGCGTCGCCGATGCTTACAGTTTTCCGGGATTCGTGCCAGCCTATATCCGTCCTCTGTTCTGCGAGGGCCGCGGGCCGTTCCGGTGGGTGGCGCTGTCGGGCGAGCCGGCCGATATCGCGGCCACCGACGAGCTGGTGGAGAGGCTGTTCCCCGAAAACGAAAGCCTCCAGCGCTGGATCCGGCTGGCGCGAAAGCACGTCAAGTTTCAGGGACTGCCCGCGCGTATCTGCTGGCTCGGTTACGGCGAGAGGGCGCGCTTCGGCCTCGCGCTCAACGAGATGGTTGCCCGGGGCGAGCTGCGCGCGCCCATCGTGATCGGCCGGGATCACCTCGACTGTGGTTCCGTGGCCTCGCCCTATCGCGAGACCGAGTCGATGAAAGACGGCAGTGACGCCATCGCCGACTGGCCGATCCTGAACGCGCTCCTCAACACGGCGGCCGGCGCCAGTTGGGTTTCGGTGCACAACGGGGGAGGGGTGGGGATCGGATACGCGCTGCACGCCGGGCAGGTGACGGTGGCCGATGGAACCCCCGAAAGCGCGGCGCGCCTCGAGCGGGTGCTCACCTGCGACCCCGGATTGGGCGTGCTCCGCCACGCCGACGCGGGCTACGAAGAGGCGCGGCGGTTTGCGGAGCGGGCAGGCCTCAGGCGCTAGAGGTAATTGTGGGGCAGGTCCCCTGACCTGCCGTCTGCCCCCTGGGCCGACGAGAGCTGGCCGGGGGGCGGCTGCCGCCCCGGGGCGCCACTTGAGACGGAAACATCCTAAGTCATGGGCCGACCGGTTTTGATTCGAGGGGCCCGCCAGCTTCTTACGCTGCGCGGCCCGGCGCCCCGGCGCGGGCGTCAGCTCTCGGACCTGGAGATCATTGAAGACGGTGCGGTGCTGGTGGTAGGCGACCGGATCCACTCGGTCGGCGCCAGCCGCCGCATGGAGAACCTCAAGGAAGCGCGTGGGGCCGAAGTGATCGACGCCACCGGCAAAGCGGTCATGCCGGGGTTCGTCGATAGCCACACCCACTTCGTCTTCCCTGTCGGGCGGCCCGCCGATTTCGAGCACCGCATCGGCGGCGCCTCCTACGCGGAGCTGAGGCAGCACAGGGGAGGCATTCACTCGACCGTGCAAGCCCTGCGCCTGATGTCCCCCACGGCGCTGCAAGCGCAGGCGCTGCGCTGGCTCCGGAAGTTCGCCGCTCACGGCACTACCACCGTCGAAGGCAAGTCGGGCTACGGGCTCAACCCGGCGGCGGAACGCAAGAGCCTGCGGGTGATGCAGAAGCTCGACGGCAGGCCGCTCGAGGTAGTGCGCACCTTCCTCGGCGCGCACGTAGTGCCGCCCCAGTTCGAATCTTCGCCGGACGCCTACGTCGACTTGGTGGTCGGCCAAATGCTGCCCGATATCCGGCGCCGCCGCCTGGCGGAGTTCTGCGACGTGTTTTGCGACTCGGGCGCCTTTACGCTGGCCCAGGCCAAAAGGATTCTGCTGGCCGCCCGCGAGCTGGGTTTCGGATTGAAGCTGCACGCCGACCAGTTGACCCGCCTGGGCGCTACCGGGCTGGCCGTCGAACTGGAGGCGGTGAGCGTGGATCACCTGGAGCAACTGGAAGGCGACGAGCTAGAGGCGCTGGCCAATTCCGGCACCATCGCCACGCTGTTGCCAGGATCGGTCTTTCACCTGGGATCCTTCCGCTATCCGCCGGCGCGGCGACTAATCGAGCGCGGGGCGGCGGTGGCCCTGGCCACCGATTTCAACCCGGGCACCAGCCCGACGCCGAACATGCAGATGATCCTGGCGCTGGCCGCCACCCAAATGAAAATGACGCCCGCAGAGGCGATCAGCGCGGCCACCATCAACGGCGCAGCCGCTTTGGGACGGGCGGCGACCGTCGGATCGCTCGAGCCAGGCAAGTTCGCCGACCTGATCATTCTGGACACCGGGGATTACCGCGAGATCGCCTATTATTTCGGGCTGAACCTGTGCCGGATGACGATGCGACGAGGCGAGATCATTTGGCCGGCTGCAGCCCGGCGGGAGAAGGCGAGATGAGACGGCTGGTCGAGTGCGTGCCGAATTTTTCCGAGGGGCGCGACGCCCGCGTGGTGGACGAGATCGTCCGGGCGATCGCTTCCGCCGGCGGGATCATGGTCCTCGACCGCGAGATGGATGCCGACCACCACCGGTCGGTCATCACCTTCGCGGGGCCGGTGGAAACGGTGGTCGAGGCGGCCGTGCGGGGCGTGGAAAAGGCGGCGGCGTTGATCGACCTGACCCGGCACCGCGGCGAGCACCCGCGCATCGGAGCAACCGACGTGGTGCCCTTCGTGCCGCTCGAAGGCGTCAGTATCGAGGAGTGCGTGGAGCTGGCCCGCCGGGCGGGCGAGGAGATCTGGCGGCGCTGCCGCATCCCTGTGTATTATTACGAATCAGCAGCGCGGGATCCCGAGCGTGTGCGCCTCGAAAACATCCGCCGCGGGCAGTTCGAGGGCCTTCGTGAAGAGGTTCGCACCAACCCCGCCCGGCGTCCGGATGTCGGGGAGGCGGAGCTGCACCCCACCGCCGGGGCGACCGTGGTCGGGGCGCGAAAGTTCCTCATCGCCTACAACGTCTACTTGGCCACGCCGGACGTGGAGGTGGCTAAGCGCATCGCCCGCAAAGTGCGCGCGTCCTCGGGCGGCCTGCCGTTCGTCAAGGCCATGGGCCTGGAGGTGAAGAGCAGAGCCCAGGTATCGATGAATCTTACCGACTTCGAGCAGACCCCGGTGCATGTCGTGTTCGACGTGGTCGAGCGCGAGGCCCGCAACGAGGGCACCCGGATCGAGAGCAGCGAGATCGTCGGCCTGATTCCTAAGAAGGCGCTCGAGCTCTCGGCGGCCTTCTTCCTGCGGGTCGAGAACTTCGAGCCCCGGTTGGTGCTCGAGAACCGGCTGGCGGATTCGCTGCGCACCGGGTTGGGCGAGTTCCTGGACCAGGTGGCCGCCCCCACGCCGACGCCCGGCGGGGGAAGCGCGGCTGCCGCGGCGGCTGCCCTGGCCGCGGCGCTGGGCGCCATGGTCGCTGGTCTGGCAAAAAATAAGAAGCCGGGACCGGAACTGGAGCGACTGGTGGCGGAATTCCAGCAGGCGCGGCGGTTCTTCGAACTGGCGGTCGAGCGCGACGCAGCCAGCTACGAAGCTGTGCGGGCCGCCTGCCGGCTGCCCAAAGGCGAGCGCGCCGGCCCGGTCGAGGCCGCTCTGCAAGGGGCGGCGATGGTTCCACTGGAAGTCGCCGAGGCCGCCCGCGAGCTCGAAGGCGCACTCGAAAGGCTCCGGGAACTGGCGCCGGCGGCGATGTCGTCAGACCTCGAGACGGCCGTCGCGTTGGCCCTCGCCGCCGGGCGCGGTGCCCGGGCCAACGTAGAGATCAACCTGGCCGGGATTCACGACCCCGAGTTCCTGCGCCGGGTGGAAGAACGGCTGCAAACTTCGCGATAGTATTCCTCATACTGCGGGATGACCAGGGTCGTGCAAAAACGCGACTCGGCGGTGTGCCGAGCGGCGTCCGACACCTGCAGGTAGCGGGCCGGATCCGTCAGCAGCGACAGGGCGTGGGCGGCCATGGCCTCGATGTCGCCCACCTCCGCGAGCAAACCGTCCACGCCGTCCGTGATCAGCTCGGGGACGCCGCCTGCACGAGTGGCCACGGTCGGAACACCGCAGGCCATGGCCTCCAGCGCTGCCAGTCCAAAGGCCTCCAGCTCGCTCGGCAGCAACATCAGATCGGCGATGGCCAGCAGCTCCGGGATCCGGCTCTGCTTGCCCAGAAACAGCACGTCGTCTTCCACGCCCAGCTCGCGGGCCAAGTGCTCGGCCGGGCCTCGGTCGGGGCCGTCCCCGATCATCAGTAGCTTGCAGGGGATCTCGCGCCGCACCCGGGCCATCACCCGCACCGCGTCCGCCACCCGCTTGACCGGCCGGAAATTCGACAGGTGCACCAGGATCTTCTCCTGCGGCGCGGCGTAGGCGGCGCGAGCCTGGGGGTCCGGATTGTGGTGGTACTGGTCGCAGTTGACGAAGTTGCGGATCACCCGAATCTCGTTGCGGGTCTCGAACACGCGCAAGGTGCGGTCCTTCAGGTACTGGCTGATCGAGGTCACCCCATCGCTCTGCTCGATCGAAAACTTCACGATGGGCAGGTAGGACCGGTCGGCGCCCACCAGGGTGATGTCGGTGCCGTGCAGCGTGGTGACGAACGGCAACCGGTCGCCCAGCATCTGCCTGGCGAGCAGCGCGCTCACCGCGTGGGGGATGGCGTAGTGCACGTGGAGCAGGTCCAGATGGGCCGTTTCGGCAACCTCGGCCATGCGCGAGGCCAGCGCCAGGCAGTAGGGCGGATACTGAAACAGCGGGTAGGTGCTGACCTCCACCTCGTGGTAATGAATTCGAGGGCTCTCCGTGCTCAGCCGGATGGGGTTGGCGTAGCTGATGAAGTGGATTTCATGCCCCCTGGCGGCCAGCTCCATGCCCAGCTCGGTAGCCACAATGCCGCTTCCACCGTAGGTGGGGTAACAAGTGATTCCGATTTTCATGTTTGTCGATGGTGGATCGTAGATCGTGGATCGTGGGCCCTTATCCGCGATCCACGTTCCACGATCCACGATCTATGGTCTCGGGGCTAACAGGCGTTCCTTGCGATACACCAGCGAAGCCGTATCGTAACTGGCCAGCTCGAAGCCGTGGCCGTGGGTGATCGCATCGGTGGGACAGGCCTCCACGCAATAGCCGCAGAAGATGCAGCGGTTGTAATCGATGTTATAGACCGCCGCGTAGCGCTCACCGGCGCTGATCCGCTGCTGGGCGGTGTTTTCGGCGGCCTCGATATAGATGCAGTTGGAGGGGCAGGCGGCCGCGCACAAAAAGCAGGCCACGCATTTCTCGAGACCGTTTTCGTCCCGCTCGAGCACGTGCAGGCCCCGGTAGCGCTGCTCGAACCGCACCGGCTCATCCGGGTAGCCTTCGGTGATGGTGGGCGAAAGCATCTCGCCCAGCGTCACGCTCATGCCCTTGGCGATAGCCGAGGCAGCGCCGATAATTTCCTGGACCTTCGAAGCCATCTGGTTCCAGTTTACCGCAGCCGGGCGGCCAGGTCCTCGGCGATCCTGGCGCCGTGGAAGCGCCCGTTCTCAATGAAGATCTCGTTGGTGTGCATGCCTGCCACGAGCACGCCGGCCAGATAGACGCCGGGCCGGTCGCTTTCGAGCGTCTGCGGGTGGGTGCGCGGGCGCTCGGTCTCCGCGTCGAACTCAATCCCCGTTTGGCGCAGGAACTCCAGGTCCGGATGATACCCGATCAGAGCGAACACAAAGTCGTTCTGCAGCATCTTCACCCCGTCCGGCGTGCGCACGCGGATGCAGTCGGGGGTGATCTCTTCGACCGTCGAGTTCAGATACCCGGTGATCTCGCCGTTCCTCAATCGATTCTCGATGTTCGGCTTGATCCAGTACTTGATTTTGTCGCTCAACTGCGGTTCGCGATGAATGAGCGTGACCCGGGCCCCGGTCCAGTAGAGCTCCAGTGCGGCGATGGCCGCCGAGTTCTTCCCGCCGATGACGGCCACCTCGCAATCGTAATAAGGATGCGGCTCGTGGTAGTAATGCATCACCTTCGGCAGATCCTCGCCGGGGATGTCCAGCCGGTTGGGCAGGTCGTAGTAGCCGGTAGCCAGGATGATCTTGCCGGCCCGGTGGCAGCCGGGCCGCTGGCGGCGGTCCACGGTCAGGACCTGGAAATCCCCGTCCTTTCCATCGATTCGTTCCACGCGCTCGTATTGGCGCACGTCGAGGTGGAAATACTGAGCCACTCGCCGGTAATACTTGAGAGCCTCGGTGCGCGTTGGCTTTTCCCGGATGCTCGTCATGGGCAGATTGCCGATCTCCAGCAGCTCGGGCGTGGTGAAGAAAGTCATGTGCGGCGGGTAGTGGTAGAGGGAGTTGACCAGGCATCCCTTTTCGATCAGAACGGCGCGCATCCCGCGATTCTGGATTTCGATGGCGCAAGCCAGGCCGGTAGGTCCGGCGCCGACAACGAGAGCGTCGTAGAACGGGGAGTCGCTGGAGGGCACTCTCCGATTGTAACGGAACGTGGATCGTAGAACGTGGAACGGGGGCTCGTGGTGCGGGGCTCACGATCTACTCTCTACGATCCACGGTCTGTCATTGCTGGGCTAACAACGCGGCGGGCACATTCTTCAGACCATACATGGCCAGCTCGAAGCGGTCGCGGATGCCGGTTTTCTCGAATATGTGCATGATGTGGATCTTCACCGTGCCGGTGGCGATGGCCAGTCGCTCGGCGATCTCGCGGTTCTTGAGGCCGCGGGCGACCAGGGTAATGATCTCGTGTTCACGGGGCGTGAGCGCGCGGTGGCGCGGCATCCCGGAGGGGGACTGGCGGGGGCCGTAGAGGGTCTCGGTCCAGATCTGGTCGCTGGCCACGGTGCGCAAGCAGTCCAGGATGGCGGGAACGGCGGCGGTTTTTTTCAGGATGCCGCGGGCGCCGGCCTGGAAGGCGCGAAAGCACTCCACATCGGAGATGACCGTGGCCCACAGCACGGGCCGGCTCTGGGGGTAGCGCAGCTTGGCGGCGGCGATCCAGTCGAGCACCGGTTTGGCGCCGAAGGCTCGATCGACCAGGATGATGGATGGAAAGTAACGCTCCAGCAGGCCCAGCCCGTTGAGCAGGCTCTGGGCGCCGCCCAGAAACCGCAAGTCCTCGCTGATTTCCAGCACCGCGCGCAGCCCCTCCACGGCGATGGGCTGCGAATCACAGGCGCAAACGGTAATGGTCGACAAAGCCACCTCCGGCCAGTTGCATCGACGGTTGCATTCAGAGGATCGGCAGGCCCGGGTCCACTCTGTAGAGTCTTCCTCAGGCTGACGATGTGGGGATGTCGATCGGCATGGCGCAGACGGCTCCCCACACCCGGTGGTGGTTGCCCTCGCTGGCGGAAGTGGTGTTTGTCAGCGTGCTGGGATGGGTGTTGCTGGGCGGGCAGGCGCGGGCCCTGCTGGCCGACGGCGACACCGGTTGGCACATCCGCACCGGGGATTATATCCTGACCCACCACCGCTTCCCGATAGTGGACCTGTTTTCGTTTTCCCGGCCGGGAGAGATCTGGCTGGCCTGGGAGTGGGGGAGCGATGTGGTGTTTTCGCTCGCCCACCGGGTGGCCGGCCTCAAGGGCGTGGTGCTGCTGGCCGGGGTGCTGATCGCGGCCACCTCGGCGGCGCTCTACCAGTATCTGCTGTGGCAGGGGGCGAACGTGCTGGTGGCAGTGGTCGTCATACTGGCCGCCGGGCTGGCGTCTGCGGTGCACTGGGTGGCGCGCCCGCACCTCTTTACCTATTTGTTTTTCCTAATGGCCCTCTGGCTGCTGGAAGCCGACCGGCGGCGCCGGACGCGGTGGGTGTGGGCGCTCGTGCCGCTGGGCGCGCTGTGGGCCAACCTGCACGGCGGCTTCGTGGTGCTGCTCGGCGCGCTCGGCGTGTATGCCTGCGGGGCGGCGCTGGGGGCGGCCGCCGGAATGCCGGGCGCTTGGCGCGCGGCGCGCCGGCTGCTCGGGGTGGGAGCAGTCACCGCCTGGGCCACGCTCCTCAATCCCTACACCTACCGGCTCCACGCCCACATCTGGCGGTACCTGCGCTCGGATTTCATCCGGGAGCGAGTGGAGGAGTTTCAGTCCCCGCGCTTCCGGGGCGAGAGCATGCTGAGCTTCGAGGCGCTGTTGCTCGCCGGCCTGTTGCTGGTCGCCGGCCTGTGGCGTCGCCGGGAGTATGCCTCGGCCCTGCTGGTGGTGGCGCTGGCCCACGCCGCGCTGGGATCGGTGCGTCACGTTCTGCTGTACGTGCTGGTGGCCGCGCCGGTGGTGGCGCGCGAGTGGAGCCGCCTGCTCCAGGCCGGACCGGGCCCCTGGGCAGCGGCCCTGCGCTCGCTCTCCGCCGACTATGCCCCCACGCCCGGCGCGCGGTGGCGGGTTCCTCTCTGGGGGCCGGCAGCAGTGGTCGTGGCCGGCTTCCTGCTCGATTCCGGACCCCCTGCCTGGCGGGTCGAGTTCCCACGCGAAAGATTTCCTCAAGCGGCGCTCGCGCGCGCCGAAGAGTACATCGTAGGCCAGCACGTCTTTACCTCGGACCAGTGGGGTGATTACCTGATCTACCGGTATTTCCCCCGCCTTCGGGTGTTTATCGACGGGCGCAGCGACTTCTACGGGCCGGCGATCGGCCGGCAGTACCTGGAGGCGCAGCAGGCGCAGTACGGCTGGGAAGAGATTTTCCGGCAGTACGGGTTTGAAACAGCGCTGCTGCCGGCGGAGTGGCCGCTGGCCACGGTGCTGAAGGCGCATCCGGGTTGGGAGTTGCACTACGACGACGGTCGGGCCCTGTTGTTTACCAAGCGGGCCCTCCCGGTCCGGGTGGCGGTCAATACGCCGCGCGGGCCGGGTTTGTGACGGTGCTTTGGGGCGGTGTCATCCAGCGGGCCGGCCTGCTGAGCGGCCCCGTCCTGGCGCACCGCCAGGCGGAGCAATACAGTAGCAGCAATATCACCTCTCACGGGGGGAAAGAAGAAAAGGAGCAAAACATGATGAGAACAACAATCGAGCGCGTCCGGCTGGCCTTGTGGAGCGTCGTGCTGTGGAAGGACACCCGAGGTCAGGATTTGGTGGAGTACGCCTTGCTGGCGGGGTTCGTCGCGGTGGCGGCCGGGGCTTTGCTTCCGACCATCAGCCAGAGCGTCAGCAAGATCTTCTCCCGCATGTCCAGTGTGCTGACCGCGGCGGCCAGCTAGGGGGGCGCCGGTGAGACCGGCAGTTACAGTTCTGGGCAAGAGGAAGGAGGATCGCCCATGAAGAAGCTAGAACTGTGCAAGAGGATCCGGCTGGCCTTGGGGAGCGCCTTGCTGTGGAAGGACACCCGAGGTCAGGATCTGGTGGAGTACGCCTTGCTGGCGGGGTTCATCGCGGTGGCGGCCGGGGCTCTGCTTCCGACCATCAGCCAGAGCATCAGCACCATCTTTTCCCGCATGTCCAGCGTGCTGGCCGCGGCGGCAAGCTGAATCAGAGCCAAGGGGCGGGCTCCACACCAGGGTGGCGGAGCCCGCTTGGCGTTTCATCGCAGGTGATCCCAAGGGGATCCCAGGCCCCAGGCGGCAGCGGTTGGATGGACTGGAATGGAGGGAGGCGGCAATGAGCAAGTGGGAGCAAGCGATCTGCAAGCTGCGGATCCGGATTGACACCAGCGGGCAGGATCTGGTCGAGTACGCGCTGCTGGCGGGCTTCGTGGCCGTGGCGGCGGGGGTTTTCTTCCCCAGTGTGACCGCCAGCATGTCGACCATTTACTCTCGCCTGGCCAGCAAGCTGGCCGAAAGC
>JACQDI010000773.1 GCA_016201195.1 Acidobacteriota bacterium
ACTACCGTCGAGATGGCGTGCTTGAAGATCAACTGCTCCTGGTTGTTGGTCTCCATCACCACCGAGTACTTGTCGAAGCTCTTGATCCTGCCCGAGAGCTTCACCCCGCTCAGCAGGTAGATCGTGACGACACTCTTGTCTTTGCGCGCATTGTTCAAAAATGCGTCCTGTATGTTCTGCGCCGGTTTTTCCATAGCAGGCTCTCGGGCGGGCGGGGATCAGAGCACAGCCTTCCCAAAATACGCCCCCGATGCATTGTACCATCCAGTCGCGCCGTCTCTCACGCCAAGACGCCAAGCTCGCAAAGCTTTTCTTGGCGTTCTTTGCGCTCTTTGCGTCTTTGCGTGAGATCGGTGGGTTGTTACCCGGAATTCCGAAAATACTCGATCGTCCGCCACAGGCCTTCCTCCAGCCCCACCTTCGGTTCCCACCCCAGCAGCCGCCGCGCCTTAGAAATGTCCGGCTGCCGTTGCTTGGGGTCGTCCTCTGGCAGAGGCTTGAATTCAATGCCCGCCCTCGATCCGGTCAGCCGTTGGATCTTCTCGGCAAACTCCAGAATGCTGATCTCGTCGGGATTCCCCAGGTTCACCGGCAGCGCCTCGTCGCTCTGCATCAGCCGGTAGAGGCCGTCGACCAGGTCCGACACGTAGCAGAAGCTGCGCGTCTGGCTGCCGTCGCCGAACACCGTGAGCGGCCGCTCGTGCAGGGACTGGTCGATGAACGCCGGCACCACGCGGCCGTCGTTCAGCTTCATCCGCGGCCCATAGGTATTGAAAATCCTGGCAATATTGGTCCTCAGACCGTAGTGCCGGTGGTAGGCCATGGTCAGCGCCTCGGCAAAACGCTTCGCCTCGTCATACACCGAGCGCGGCCCCACCGGGTTCACGTGGCCCCAGTACGTTTCTTTCTGCGGGTGCTCGACCGGATCCCCGTAGCATTCCGAGGTCGACGTCAGCAGAAACCGCGCCCCCTGCTCGAGCGCTACGTCCAGCATGTTCTTCGTTCCCGCCGACCCCGCCATCATCGACGCGATGGGATGCTGCAGGTAGTCGAGGGGGCTCGCCGGCGAAGCCAGGTGCAACACCGCGTCAAACCCGCCGTCCAGCTTCACCTTCTCGGCAACGTCCCCTTCCACCAGTTGAAAACGCGGCTCGCCCTCCAGGTGCCGGATGTTTTCCCGCCGCCCGGTCAGGTAGTTGTCGATCGCCACCACCGTGTGGCCTTCGGCGAGCAGCCGGTCGCACAGATGCGAGGCCACAAACCCTGCCCCGCCCGAAACCAAAATTCGCAAACGCCCCCCTCTCCACGCTTAAGTTTTCATTATAATCGGGGATTCCAGGAGATCACCTATGAATCGCCGGGACCTCATCAAGACCCTCACCAGCGGCGCCGCCCTCAACCTCACCAGCCTCATCGCCTCGCAGCGCATGTTCGCCACGCCGCCGCCGCAGGAAACCGCCGCCCGTCGCGGCCTACCCCCGCTAAGAATCACCGATGTGAAAACGTTCCTCACCGCCCCCAACGGCATCCGGCTGGTCGTAGTCAAGGTGCTCACCAGCGAGCCGGGCCTTTACGGTCTGGGCTGCGCCACCTTCACCCAGCGCGCCAAGGCCGTGGTCACCGCCGTCGATGAATTCCTGCGTCCCTTCCTCCTCGGCAAGCACCCAGACCACATCGAGGATACCTGGCAAAGCTCCTACAATAGTTCCTACTGGCGCAACGGCCCGGTGCTCAATAACGCCATGAGCGGCGTGGACCAGGCGCTGTGGGATATCAAGGGCAAGCGCGCCAATATGCCCGTCTACCAACTTCTGGGGGGCAAGTGCCGCTTCGCCGTCGACCTCTACGCCCACGCCTCCGGCGACAGCTTCCAGGCCGTGGAGGAGAGCGTGCGCCGGTGGATGGCCCAGGGCTACCGCCACGTGCGCGTGCAGGTGGCCGTCCCCGGCCAGGCCGCCTATGGCGCCGGGGCAGGCCGTCCGGCCGCGCGATCCCAGGCCTCCGAGGAGGGTCCCCTGCCCCCCGCCGCCCCGCCCCGCCGCGGCGTCTTCGAGTCCGGCCCCTACGTCAAAACAGTGCCTAAGCTTTTCGAATACCTGCGCAGCAAGCTGGGCGACGAGATCGAATTGCTCCACGATGTCCACGAGCGGGTCACCCCCACCCAGGCCATCGCGTTGGCCAAGGAGCTCGAGCGCTACCGCCTGTTCTTCCTCGAGGACGCCCTTTCCCCCGAGGACATCGGCTACTTCCGCATCATCCGCCAGCAATGCTCCACGCCGCTGGCCATGGGCGAGCTGTTCAACAGCCCCCACGAATTCGTCGGCCTGATCTCCGAGCGCCTCATCGACTACATCCGCATCCACATCTCGCAGATCGGCGGCCTCACTCCGGCCCGCAAGGTCGCCGCGCTCGGTGAATGGTTCAACGTCCGCACCGCCTGGCACGGCCCCGGCGACGTCTCCCCGGTCGGCCACTGCGCCAACATCGCCCTCGATCTCGCCGCCTACAACTTCGGCATCCAGGAACAGACCGTCTTCCCCAAGGAGACGCAAGAGGTATTCCCCGGCTGCCCGAAAATCAAGGACGGCTACTTCTTCGCCAATGAAGCCCCCGGCTGGGGCATCGACCTCGACGAAAAACTAGCCGCCAAATTCCCGCCCACCCAAGACACACCGTTCGATTACAGTTGGGGATCCACTAGAAAGAAGGATGGAACGATTATCCGGCCCTGACTTATGAGGTGATTGAAAAAACCGGCCGCATGGTTGTTGCAATCACCAAATCTAGTCTACGGCCAGCGCCTGCTTCAACGTAAAGTCCAGCCTCGACTCCGACGGGATCTTCACCCGCTGCCCCTTGGTCATCTCCTCCACCGCCACGCCTGCGCCCGCGCCCGAGGCTGCGCCGATGGCCGCGCCCTTGCCGCCGCCGGCAATCGCGCCGATGATGGCCCCCAGCGCCGCCCCGCCGCCCACCACCTTACCGGTCCGCGCCCCGCGCGAGCCGCTGTGCGCCTCCGCGTAACTGGTGGCCACCGGATACTTCTTGCCGTTGATGGTGATGTCATACAGCTCGAGCGACACCTCGTCCCGCCCGGTCAGCTTGCCCGACTGCTGCACCCGCACCACCTGCACCGTGCAATCGGATCCCCGCGCGGCGATGGTCTTCTCGCCGATTTGCAGCGGATCATCCAGGCTGGCCCGGAACCGCTCCCCGGCCGTCGTGGCGTCCGAGTCCACCGCTTCGATCATGCGCACCGTGATCACCGTCCCCGCCGGCACCACTCCGCCAGCGCCCGACGATGCCGGCCGTGACACAGCTCGTGGCGCCGCTGCCGGAGCCGTGGCGGTCGCGCCTCCTCCGCCGAACCGGATGCTCTCGATCTCCGTGATGTCGTAGCTTTGCAGGTTCCCGTCGGCGCCCATCATCCGCACCTGTCGGGTATCGCCGCCCATGAAGGTCCCCTCCACCCTCCGGCCGCTCCGAAGGTGGATGGTGTCCGCCGTCAACCCGCCGGCGCCCAGGGCCAGCGCCACAATCCAATGCCGCGTCTTCATAAACAGACTCCTCCTCTACCGGGCTTCTTTATGATACAACGTCCCAGACCCCGATGAGGTTTCCCCCCAATTTCGTGTCTCCGCGTCCCCGCGTCCCCGCGTCTCTCCTCTCTCCTCCCTCGTCTCTCCTCTCCCCTATCTCGGCCACTTCTTCCCCTCCGGCGGCTTTTCCAGCACCAACCGCGCAATGGAATCGAGCACCGCATGAAAGTACGCCCGATCACGCTCCGCCACCGGCGTGGCATCGGTGAACTCCCCGCTCGGCCCCGGCTGGTAGTAGAACGGAAACCGCTGGGCCTGCACCCAGGGCATATAACCCCACCCCGCCCCGTACTTGAACAACGCGTCCGCGCTGGCCTTCTCCTTGGCAAAGTTCGCCCGGGTCGTTTCCCGCCCGTTGTCGTCCTCGTTCATCAGCACGGGGCGATGATACATCTTGGTGTATTGCTGCGCCCGCGTCGTCTTCTCACCGGGATCCCGCCCGTTGCCGTGCAGCAGCACCACGTCGCAGATCTCCGCGAGCGACGCCGGGTAGAGCATCTGCCCGCCCGTCGACGCCCCGATCGGCAAGGTGAAGTCGGCGCGCTTGGCCTGGAACCGCTCCCGGATCCGCTCCACCAGCCCGCCGATGTTCTGCGGGATATACTCCGCCTGGTCCCACCGGTCGCCCTGGATGTCCCACTCGTTGGCCACGTCGAGGATCACGTTGCGGAACTTGTGGTCGATGAGCCAGTCGGTGACGTTCCGCGCCCCCGCCTCGACGGCCTCCGCCCCCTCGAAGATCTCGTCCTGGCCTTGATAGAAATACATCAGGCACACCAGCATCCCCCGCTGGTCGGCTGCTTTGAGCAGACTCTCCAGCCGCGCCAGCCACTCCGGCTTCAGCGATCCGTCCGGCCGGAAGGCGCTCACCAGCAGCCCCTGGCCCGGCCCGTACTTGGCCCCGTTCTGCCGCTCGATCCCGTTCACTTCCTTTTCGTAGCCCGGGTTCCCGCCTTGCAGGCTCACGTTGATCATCAGCACCCCGTGCCGCTTGTAGAAATCGAGCGCCTCGATCACCTGGGCCGTGTTCCGCGCCGCGTCGAACGGCCGCTCGGTCAGCCACTCATCCTGAAACAGCGCCTGCGCCAGCCGCAGATTCATCAGCTTGCCCCGCGCCTCGCTGCGATACCCTTTGCCCGTGTAAGTCTTCCGCCACGTCTGGTTCTCCGGCGTGCGGATATAAAACGCCCGCTGGTCGTACCGCAGCCCGAGCATCGACCCCGTCGCAACCTCAATCGCCGGCAACACCGAAACCAGAGCCAGACAAAGGAGAAGGACCCGCATAGAGAATCCTCGATCATACAGCACCCCAGTTGATCGTTGACGATCCCACGCCCGCACGATAAACTGAGTATTGGCCCCGGATTACGTGGCCCCACCACCCGTCGTCCCCATCGTCTAGCCCGGCCTAGGACATCGCCCTTTCACGGCGGTAACGCGGGTTCAAAATCCCGCTGGGGACGCCACTCCGTCAAATAAATACCGCTAGTATTGCCCGCACCTCTGATTTGGTGAATCTTCATCACTTTCACCAAAGTATGATAAACTCCAGGTATGAGGCGCGCGACCATCACCCTGCCCGACGATCTGGATGCCGCTCTCAACTCCTACATCCGCCAGCAGGACGTTGGGCCAGCCCTGAC
>JACQDI010000774.1 GCA_016201195.1 Acidobacteriota bacterium
ACAATCGAGAGAGGAGAGCATCACATGGCTGACAAAGACAGTGGCGACAATTTGATCTGGTTTCTGGCAGGTGTGGCCGTAGGGGTTGCAGCAGGCATGCTGTTCGCTCCGCGCGCGGGGCGCGAGATCCGGCGTATGATCGGGGAAAAGACGGTAGAAGGCAAGGACTACCTGGTCGACGCCGGACGCGACGTTTACGCCAAGAGCCGCGAGATTTACGAGAAGGGCAAGGACCTGGCCGAGGACGCCGCCGAGTTGTTTGAGCGCGGGCGGAAAGCAGTGAGGCTCTAGAAGGGTTGACGATTGATCCATTGACGATTGACGATTGGTCCGGACGGCGGACTGGTTTTCAATCGTCAACCGTCAATGAACCATGCAGCTTCCTGAATTTCACAACGAAGCATTGACAGATTTTTCCCGGCCTGAGAACCGCGCGGCCATGGAGGCGGCGCTGGCCAAGGTGGGGTCACAGCTTGGGCGCGAGTATCCGCTGCGCATCGGCGGGGAGGCGGTCCGCACCCGGCAGGCGCTGCGGTCGCTCAACCCGTCTCACCCCTCCCAGGTAGTCGGCGTTCACTCCGCAGCCGGCGTGGAACTGGCCCGTCGCAGCATCGCCGCCGCCCACGAGTATTTCCCCTCCTGGGCCGCCCGCCCGGCTGCCGAGCGCGTGCAGGTGCTGGTTTCGACTGCGCGCATTTTGCGCGAGCGGAAGCACGAATTTTCCGCCTGGATGGTCTATGAGGCCGGCAAGACCTGGCCCGAGGCGGACGCCGATACGGCCGAGGCTATTGACTTCTGCGAATTCTATGCGCGCGAGGCGCTGCGGCTTAGCGGCCCCCAGCCACTGACGCCGGTTCCCGGTGAGAAAAACGAACTGCGCTATCTGCCGCTCGGCGCCGGCGTCGTCATTCCGCCGTGGAATTTTCCCTTGGCGATCACCGCCGGTATGACCACTGCCGCGCTGGTCACCGGCAACACGGTAGTGCTAAAGCCGTCGAGCGACTCGCCCACCATTGCCGCGCAGTTCGTGGAAGCGCTGCTGGAGGCGGGCTGCCCGTCGCAGGCGATCTCGTTCGTCACCGGGAGCGGCTCGGCCATCGGGGACGCCCTGGTGGAGCATCCGCTCACACGGTTTGTCGCCTTCACCGGATCGAAGCAAGTCGGCCTGCGCATCAACGAGCTCGCCGCCAAGCCTCAGCCCGGCCAGCGCTGGATCAAGCGCGTGGTCGCGGAGATGGGGGGCAAGGATGCCATCGTGGTCGATTCCGACTGCGACCTGGAGAAGGCCGTCGACGGGGTGCTCGTGTCGGCCTTCGGTTACCAGGGTCAGAAATGTTCGGCCTGCTCGCGGGCCATCGTGGTCAATGCGGTCTACGACGCGTTTTTGGAACGCCTGAAAGAGAAGGCTCGCCGCATCAGGGTAGGACCCTCGGAAGATCCCGGCAATTACATGGGCCCGGTGATCAACGACCGGGCCATGAACTCGATCCTCGGCTACATCGAGACGGGCCGCCAGGAAGGCCGGATGATCGCCGGGGGCGGGCGCGCGTCCGGTGACGGCTACTTCATCGAGCCTACGGTCATCGCCGACGTCGATAGCAGAGCCCGCATTTTTCAGGAGGAGATTTTCGGTCCCGTGCTGGCGGTGACCCGCGCCCGCGACTTCGACCACGCCCTGGAACTCGCCAACGATACCGAATACGGTCTCACCGGCGCGGCCTTCACCAACGATCGCGCCAGGCTGGACCAGGCTCGCGACGCGTTCTTCGTCGGCAACCTCTACCTGAACCGCAAGTGCACCGGCGCGATGGTGGGCGGCCATCCTTTCGGCGGCTTCAATATGTCAGGCACCGATTCTAAGGCCGGCGGCCCGGACTATCTGCTGCTGTTTACCCAGGCCAAAGTCATTTCCGAAAAAATCTAAGAACGCCACAGAGGCACATAGAACACAGAGGCGCGCCACACGCTTCACTCGCTCAAAATCACGGCGTCCTCCGGGTTCCACCACAACTCCACCCGTGAGTCCAGCGGGATCGAGGTGGAAGCGGGGGTGAGAACCGTCATCCGGACGCCTGGCTCGACTTCCACTATGACCTGGCGCTGGGGGCCGAGGAACACGGAGTGTACAACCCTGCCCGTCACTTGCTCAACCCCGGCGGGAATCGTTCCGTCGGCGATGTGGACCGCCTCGGGACGCACCAGCAGCGCCCCGGCTGATCCTCGCACCGGAATCAGGTTCGAGCTGCCGATGAACTCGGCGACGAACCGGGTTCGCGGGCGCTGGTAAATCTCCTCGGGCGTACCCACTTGCTCGATCTTGCCGCGATTCATTACGGCAATTGCATCCGAGAGCGTGAGCGCCTCTTCCTGGTCGTGGGTGACGAACAGGAAGGTGATTCCCACCGCGCGCTGGAGCCGCTTCAGCTCGATCCGCATTTCGCGGCGGAGTTTCTCGTCGAGGGCGGCCAGCGGCTCGTCGAGCAGCAGCACGTTGGGTTCGAGCACGATCGAGCGAGCCAGGGCCACACGCTGCTTTTCGCCTCCCGAGAGCGACTGCGGGCGGCGATTGGCCGCGCCGGGCAGTCCGACCAGATCGAGCACGCGCCCGACCTTGCGGCGCATCTCCTCGGCCGGCGCCCGCGCCTGCCGCAGCCCGAATTCGATGTTGCCGGCGACGGTCATGTGCGGAAACAGCGCGTAGCTCTGAAACACCGTGCTGACCTTGCGCCGATAGGGCGGCAGATCGTTGACCCGCTCGCCGAGGATGAGCACATCGCCTTCGTCGGGCTGCTCGAAGCCTGCGATCAGGCGCAGCGTCGTGGTCTTGCCGCACCCGGAGGGCCCGAGCAGCGAGTAGAACTGCCCGCGCGCGACCGCGAGTGACACATGATCGACCGCGGCGCGCTGGCCGAACCGCTTGACTACCTCCCGCAGCTCGACGCTTGTTTCCATGCGTTTTCGATTGTATTACGGATCGTGGGAAGTTGGAAAAACACCCGTCTCACGCAGAGACGCAAAGCACGCCAAGGCCGCAAAGGAATCTTGGCCTTGGCGGCTTTGCGCGAGGCTTGTGCGGCAAGACAGGAGGCGTGGATCGTAGAACATGGATCGTGGTACCTTACGGACGCGGCAGGAGGCGAACGGAATGACAGACAGGCGACGTTTTTTATACGGTTCGGCGGCGGCCTTGGCCTCTTCGGCGGTGACGGCCGCTCCGGTGCAGGAGATCCGGACGGCGATGGTCGGGGTGGGGAATCGCGGCGGCAGCCTGCTCGGCCAGGTGCTGGCCCAGGAGCGCGTGAAGGTTGCCGCCATCTGTGACATCGATCCGCAGGCCCGCGATCAGGCCCTGAGCCGCGCCGGGCGCGACAATCCTCGCTCCTTCACCGACTACCGGCAGGTACTCGACCTGAAGGACGTGGACGCGGTCGTGGTGGCCACGCCCTGCGACCTGCACGCCGAGATGGCCGCCGCCTGCCTCCACGCGGGCAAGTACGTCTACTGCGAGAAACCGCTGGGGATCACCCCCGAGCAGGTCGACCTGGCGCTCCAGGCCGCCCGGCGCTCGAAGGTGTTTCTGCAGATCGGCCAGCAGCTTCGCTACTTTCCCGGCCTGCGCGAGGTGATCCGGCAGATCCAGCAGGACGGCATCCTGGGCCAGACCTTCGTCATCAAGGCCCAGCGGCACAGCACGCCGGCACGGCCCGACGCGCAGCGCCGCCCGCGGCCGGCCTGGTACGAGGACGTGAAGCGCTCGGGCGACCTGATCGTCGAGAACGCCGTGCACAACCTGGATTGCTGCAACTGGATCGCCGGCAGCCGGCCCGTCAGCGCCTA
>JACQDI010000742.1 GCA_016201195.1 Acidobacteriota bacterium
CGCCGCCTGTTCCGGCGTCACCCCCGTCATGGTTCGGTCTTTGTTCTTGCCGGTGTCGAACACCATCGACGCAACCACTGGGAGTCCGGTTTCTTGGGCCGCGGCGATGGCCAGCCGGGCCTCGGCCAGATCGGCCATGGTCTCGAGGACGAGGGCATCGGCGCCGGCGCCGGCCAATGCCCGGGCCTGCTCCTGAAAAGCGGCGCTCAGCGTCTTCTCGTCGATTTCTCCCGCCGCCAACAGTTTCCCGCTGGGACCGATGGAGGCGAACACGCAGGCCCGGCCGGCCGCTGCCCGGCGCGAGATCGCCGCCCCGGCGCGGTTGATTTCCACGGTGCGATCGGCCAGGCCGTAACCTGCCAGCGCCACGCGATTGGCCCGGAATGTATTGGTGAGCAGAACTCGACTCCCTGCCTCGACGTAGGCCCGCGCCACCCCCTCCACGCGAGCCGGATGGGAGAGGTTCCAGGCGTCCGGGCATTCGCCGGCCTCGAGGCCTCGCGCCTGCAACTCGGTTCCCCAGGCGCCGTCGGCCACGACGGGGCGTTCCTCGACCAGTCGGCGAATGAGCGGATGGATCACAAGCGCCGGACTCTCAGGCGGCTACCAGACGGCGGGCCAGGGCGACCGCGGTGGTGGCGCTGGGGGCGTACCCGTCGGCGCCGATCTCATCGGCGTATTGCTGCGTGACCGGGGCCCCGCCCACCAGCACCCGCACCTGCCCGCCCAGGCCGGCGCTCTTCAGCGCCAGGATGGTTGTCCGCATGGCCGGCATCGTGACCGTCAGCAGTGCGGACAGGCAGATGAAATCTGCGTTCTTCTCGCGTGCGGCGGCGACGAATCGTTCCGGGGCCACGTCGGCCCCCAGGTCGATGACCTCGAATCCGCCGCCTTCGAGCAGGGAGGCCACCAGATTCTTGTCGATATCGTGCAGATCGCCCTTGACCGTGCCGATCACCACGCGGCCGGTGGGCTCCGTCCCGCGCGCGGCCAGCAGCGGCCGGATCAGTTCCAGCGACCCTTTCATCGCTCGGGCCGCCAGCAGCAACTCCGGCACGAAGTACTCCTCGCACTCGAAACGGCGGCCCGCTTCGTCCATGGCGGGAATCATGTACCGGGTTACCAGCTCCAGCGGATCCGTATTTTCCGCCAGCGCCTCTTTCGTTACCGCCACGGCGGTCTTCACGTCGCCAGTCAGAATCGCATCGTGCAGTTTGGCCAGATCGGTCATAGCCTTTCCCTTCCGAGGTTAGTTTACCCCCGCGCCGCCAAAGATTCCTTCCGCAAACAGCCTGCTGCGCCGCAGGTTTTCCTCGAGCGGCCGCGTGATCGGCGTCGCTTTTTCATAGGCGAGTTCGACCACCAGCAGGCCGCGGTAGCCGGCCTGCCGCAAGTAGGCCTGGACAGCCCGGTAATCGATGTCCCCCGCATCGAGTGTCTCCGACCAGATTCCGTTGCGGGAATTTCGAAGATGGAGGCCGGCGAGGCGCTTCCCTGATTCGCGCAGCAGTTCCAGAGGGTCCTGGCCGCCGCGATAGACCCAGTGCAGGTCCAGGCAGATCCCCACCAGGTCCGGGTCGGTGTGGCGCAACTGGTAGCGCCACTCCCGGGCATTCTCTCGCATTTCGGCGTCGTGCTGGTGAACCATCAGGCTCATACCGCGCGCCCGCAACTCGCGGCCGAGACGGCCGAGGTAGCGGACCTGCACCTGTAACTCCGCTTCGGACTTGAGCGCCTTGGCGGGCTTGGGGGAAGGATTGAAATTGATTCGGTTGCACCCCAGGCGTTGCGCGGCCGCGGCGAACTCCAGGGTCTCGGCGAGGGTTGTCTGCGCTGCCGCTTCCTCGTGGAACACGCCGCCGTGGTAGAGCGCCGCGAGTTCCAGGCCATTCCGGCGCAGGGAGGCGGCCGTCTGTTCGCGCAATTCAGGGGTGCGCACGAAAGCCGACATCAGCTCCACGCGACGGTATCCGGCTTCCCTGGTTTTGCTGAAGATCTCCTCAATGTGGTCGAGGAACGAGCTGTTCCGAGCCGCGAAGTGCTGGGTCCACACGTAGACCTGGCAAACCAGGTCCGGCTCGCCGGCCGCTCGCAGAGGCAGGGCCACCAGCACGACCAGGCCCAGCAGTGCAGCCGGCCCCGGACGTTTCATACAATTCCCCGCAGATGCGCCAGGCTGCGCGCGGCCTGCTCGCTCGTTCCGCACTCCACCGACAGCACACCCTGGTAGCCGGCCGAGCGAAGAATGCTCACCACCCGCCGCCAATCGATCACCCCGTCGCCGCAGCCGCATCCCACCGGCGTCCCGGTGACTGTGCCACGTTCGGCTTCCGACTGGCGGATGGAAATATCCTTGGCGTGGACATGGACCACCCGGTCCTTCACCGCCTCCAGGCCCAGGTAGGGGTCCTCCCCTCCCAGCCAGGCGTTGCCCGTGTCGTAGTTGACCTTGAGCCACGGCGAATCCACCAGAGTGGCGATGCGCAGCAGGCCCTCGGTCTTGCGCGAGTAAACCTGGTGGGGTTCGATGCCCACGTAGACGCGATAGCGTTCGGCGGTTTTCATCACCAGCGTCAGAGTGTACTTCATGATAGCGAATGCTTCGGCGTCGCTC
>JACQDI010000743.1 GCA_016201195.1 Acidobacteriota bacterium
CGCTGGCAAGCTCCGACCCCGGCTGGGGAGAGCCGGGGACGAGCAGGACATCCCCGAAATATCTGTCTCGCAGGCCGCTTCTCACCTTAAACTACATTTCACCTTCAAGACCTCAGGAAAAACAAACGTTATAGGATCGTCGCGGACAAGACCCGTCGCGCGGGGCGCTCCCATGGTCCCGCCCCTTTTTCAGCGATAATGACTCTCTCGGGACAATGCGGTGACTGAGGTGAGACTCATTACGCTCGACCCAGGCCATTTCCATGCTGCGCTCATTCAGAGAGAAATGTACCCGGACGTGTCGCCGCAGGTGGCGGTCTACGCGCCGCTCGGTCCGGACCTGGCCGAGCATCTCAACCGCATCGCCCGCTTCAACCTGCGCCCCGAGAATCCCACCGCCTGGGAGTTGGACATCCATGCGGGGCCGGATTTTCTGGAGCGCATGCTGCGCGAGCGTCCGGGCAACGTGGTCGTGCTCTCCGGGCGCAATCGCGGCAAGATCGACCGCATTCAGGCTTCCCTCCACGCCGGGATCAACGTTCTCGCCGACAAGCCGTGGATCATCGAACCCGCCGATCTGCCGAAACTGGAATCGGCCTTGGACAACGCCGGCGCCAACGGCCTCGTGGCGTACGATATCATGACCGAGCGCTTCGAGATTACTTCGATCCTGCAAAGGGAACTGGTGAATGACGCGGGCACGTTCGGCGTCCCTCTGGCGGGCGCCGAGCAGGATCCCGCCGTGCACATGGAAAGCGTGCACCACCTCATGAAGACGGTAGCGGGCGTGGCCAACCTCCGTCCACCCTGGTTCTTCGACGTGCAGCAGCAAGGCGAGGGTCTCTCGGATGTCGGCACTCACCTGGTCGATCTGGTGCAGTGGATTCTGTTTCCGGACCAGCCCATCGATTACCGCGCCGATATCCAACTGATCGCCGCCCAGCGCTGGCCCACGGTCCTTTCGAAAGCCGATTTCCAGCGTGTAACCGGCGAGAACCGTTTCCCCGCCTGCCTCTCCGCTCACCTCCAGCAGGATCAGTTCGAATACTACTGCAATACTCTGGTCTCGTACACGGTGCGCGGAGTTCACACCAGGCTGAACGTCCGGTGGGACTACGAGGCTGCCGCCGGCGCCGGCGACACCCACTACGCGGTCTTCCGCGGCAGCCGCTCGCGCGTGGAGGTCCGCCAGGGTGAGGAACAGAAATACCGGCCGGAACTCTACGTGGCGCCCAACCGCCCGACGGAGAAGGGAGAAATACTCGCCGCGTTAAGAAGGAAGATCGAGTCGCTTCAGGGACAGTTCCCCGGCCTTGGTGTGGAGGAGCTGGGCGAGCGGATGGTAGTGCTGATTCCGGACCGGTACCGGGTTGGCCACGAGGCGCACTTCGCCCAGGTCACCAGCCGGTTTTTCCACTACCTGAGGAACCCGGGGTCGCTGCCGGCGTGGGAGAAGGCGAACATGCTCGCCAAGTACTGCGTGACCACGAAGGGTGTGGAACTCAGCCGCCGGGGAACGGGCGGATCTGCCGGGCTTTCACCAGATCGAGCGCCACGTCGATAATCATGTCTTCCTGCCCGCCGACCATGCGGCGCTTCCCGAGCTCGACCAGAATGTCGCGCGTATCGATGCCGTACCGGCGGGAGGCGGCCTCCGCGTGCCGAAGAAAACTGGAATACACTCCCGCGTAGCCGAGCGAGAGAGTTTCCCGGTCCACGCGGACCGGCCGGTCCTGCAGCGGGCGGATCACGTCTTCGGCCGCATCCATCAGCGCGAACAAGTCACAACCGTGACACAGGCCCATCCGGTTGGCAACCGCGATGAAGACCTCCAGCGGCGCATTGCCCGCCCCTGCTCCCATGCCGGCCAGTGAACCATCGATGCGCGTCGCGCCGTGTTCAATGGCCACCAGGGTGTTGGCCACCCCCAGCGAGAGGTTGTGGTGGGCGTGCATGCCCTTCTCTGTCCCAGGATCGAGAACCTCCCGGAAGGCTCGGAACCGCTCGGCGACCTCGTCCATCAGCAGCGCGCCCGCCGAGTCCACCACATAGACGCAGTGCGCTCCGTAGGACTCCATCAGCTTCGCCTGCCGGGCCAGTTCCTGCGGCGCGGTCATGTGGGCCATCATCAGAAAGCCCGCCACGTCCATGCCCAGCTTGCGCGCGTATTCCATGTGCTGCCGGGAGATGTCCGCCTCCGTCGAGTGAGTAGCAATACGCACTGACCGGGCGCCCGCCTGGTAAGCGCAGTGCAAGTCTTCTACCGTCCCGATGCCAGGCAACAGGAGGACCGTCACCCTCGCCCGCTTCACGTTTTGTGCGACCGCCGAAATCCATTCCAGATCGGCGTGGGCGCCGAAGCCGTAGTTGAAGCTCGATCCGGCCAGCCCATCCCCGTGGGTCACCTCGATGGCGTCAACGCCGGCCGCGTCCAGCGCCTTTGCAATCGTCACCACCTGTTCAAGTGAGTATTGGTGCCGGATGGCGTGCATCCCATCGCGCAGCGTGACATCCTGAATGTAGAGCCGGTTTGCGCTCGTCATTGCTTTACCCCTTCAGTTTGCTGTGGCCGCGGCCAGCCGCTCCGCCGTCCTCAGCGCCGCCGAAGTCATGATGTCCAGATTGCCCGCGTAAGCAGGCAGGTAGTGAGCGGCGCCCTCGATCTCGAGAAAAATCGCCGACTTGATTCCGGTGAACTCACCGAATCCCGGGATCCGCAGCGGCCTGGCCGGCCCGATTCGCTCGGTTTGCACCTGCTGCTTGAGACGATAGCCGGGAACGTAGCCCTGCACCTCCGCCGCCATTCGCTCCACCGACCCGGCGATGGCGCTTTCATCCGCTTCCTCGCTGAGGCAAAAGATCGTGTTGCGCATGATCATTGGCGGTTCGGCCGGGTTCAATACGATAATGGCCTTGCCCCTGGCGGCGCCGCCGACCACCTCTATCCCGCGGGCCGTGGTCCGGGTGAACTCGTCGATATTGGCCCGTGTGCCCGGGCCTGCCGATTTGCTGGCGATGGTGGCCACGATCTCTGCGTAATGGACCTTGGCCACGCGGTGGACCGCCGCTACCATCGGGATGGTGGCCTGCCCGCCGCAGCTCACCATGCTGAGGTTCGGCGCGTCGAGGTGCTCCTCTATGTTAACAACTGGTACTACATATGGACCGATGGCCGCCGGCGTCAGATCGATCACCTGCTTGCCGTGGGCGCGCAGCACCTCGTCGTGCCGCCGGTGAGACTTGGCCGACGTGGCGTCGAAGACGATCCGCACCTCCTTGAACTGCGGCATTTTCACGAACTCGTCGATGCCGCCGTCCGCGGTGGCTACGCCCATGCCCCGGGCCCGGGCCAATCCGTCTGACTCCGGTTCGATGCCCACCAGCGCGGCCATCTGCAGAACCTTCGAGGTTCGCAGGACCTTCATCATCAGATCGGTCCCAATATTGCCCGAACCAATGATCGCAACCTTGGCCATCATGTTGTCGCTTATCCTCCCGGCCGCCGACCTTCCTAATATATCCGAACTTCGTCCATTCACCGCCTTTCCCGGCTTTTTAATCCTTTCCCCTCAACCATTTGCTCCCGCACCCCCCTGGAATCCTTGCTCCTGTGCCCTATCCTGAAAGTAGAGGGGTCTTCTCTGGTCGCGAGTCACCGGCCACCGACTACTGCTATCCAATGGGCCGTCCCGCCGACAGCGGTCGCATCGACCTGAGCCGGATCTTCCTCCGCGTCCAGCGCGAGATGCTCGCCCACCTGGCCGTCGGGGAGTTGTTCGAACACGCCACCTCCTGCGGCGCCGCCACCGAGCGCCAGTGGATCAGTATGTTGAACCAATATCTTCCCCAGCGCTATCGCGCCTCCAGCGCCTTCGTCATCGACGCCGACGGCCGCCGCAGCCGCCAGATCGACATCGCCGTCTACGACAACCTCTACTCGCCCCTTCTGTTTCCGCACGAGTCCGGCCAGCACCTCCCCGCCGAAAGCGTCTACGCCGTCTTCGAGGTGAAGCAAATCCTCACCCGCCAGCTCCTCCGCGACGCCGCGGTCAAGGCCGCCTCCGTCCGTGCCCTTCGCCGCACCTCCGTCCCCGTCATCGCCGCCGGCGCTCCACGCCCCGCCTTCCGCCCCGCCCCCGTTCTCGCCGGCGTCCTGGCCCACGCCACCGTCTGGCGCGGCTCGTTCCACAAAAGGCTGCCCGCCCTCCTCCGCCTCCTGCCTCCTCAGCGCCGCCTCGACCTCGGCTGCGTCCTCCAGGAAGGCGCCTTCGAAGTCGTTCCCTCCCCGCGTCTGCGAAAGGTCCGCCTCAGCACCCCCGAAGAGTCCCTCATCTTCTTCATCCTCCGCCTCCTCGACCGCCTCCGCCAAGCCGGCACCGCCCCCGCCGCCGACCTCATGGACTACGGCCGCTCCCTCCAATCCTTCACCCCCCGCTAGCCCCCTGTCTCCGATGTGGGGCGGGCTTCAGCCCCGCTTTCCCCATCCCTGGCTGCCGTCTGGACGGTGCGTAACGGCCCGCAACCCGTACCTGGAATTCGGACGAGCTCGCCAGAAGGCGGGCAGCAAAAAAGGATCGCCCTACCAAACCTACATCAAGTCCCTAATCAAGAAGCGCCTGGCTGCCGGAACAGCCCTCTGCGATAAACTGGGCGCCTGGGCCGGAGATTTGCCGATTTTTCGGAATCGTCATCACCATCAACTACCGCGAACTGCCCCACCAAAGACCCCACTTCCACGCCCGCTATGCCGGTAGCCGCGCCTCCATCGCCATCGACACGCTTGAGGTGGCATTCTGCTCCTCCTTCGCCAGTGAGTTTGCGAGCCGAAGCCCGTTGTAACTGCGTTCAACTCTTACCCGCCACTTCCTCCCACGTAACGATGCGCTTCTCGTAAATGGTCTTGACACCCATTATGAGTACCATAGCGGAAACCAACGCCGAGTCGGCGTCGTTCAGCGGCTTGCGGTTATTTCGGCGGATGTTAGCCACCCTCGCGCCAGTTCCGCCTGCGCGTCGGGTAGTTCGTCGACGAGATGACGCCAGGCCTCCCGCCAGCCATGGCTCTTTCCTGTGCTTGATGACTGTGGGCATCGTAAACCGGACCACTGAATGGAATCAGCAGCATAGCGCGAGCGACGTAACGTTGTTACGAGTGCTCGGGAAGGGATCTGGACCGGTCCTTGGGCGCAGACACCGGATGCGGGCATGATGCGGCCACCATTCAGCCCGCTGATAATAGATCGATAGAATATGAGTTCTCGTTATGGAGAGGTCGTTTGAAACCGGCATTCCTGGGGAGCCAGCATTTCCGCTTTGTCGGCCGTGTGATTTCAGCGAGTTGCGCGCCTCAACCCGGAAGCCCCCAGGCCGGACTCGAACGGGAGTCCACACACTCAGCCGTCAGTTTCTCCGAGCAAGCGCCGAACTTGAGGGAGCAGTGCTGGGATGTCGTCCTCCACAATGTCCCAAATGATTTCCGGGTCGGTCTCTTCGTAGGCGTGAATCAGTATGTCGCGGGCGCCTGCCATTTTCCACCAGGGGATTTCAGGGTGGGCAGCCCTAAACTCCGGATCGACCCTCTTGGCTGCTTCTCCCAGAATCTCCAGGTTCCGACAAACAGCGTCCAACACCATGGGATCAGAGATGGCTTCCTTCTTGCCCCTTGCGGTGTACTGAAGAATGCGCTCGCAGCAGTCGCGGATTTGCCTCAGGTAAACAAGCGGGTTCTTTCCTGGCATGAAATCAGAGGGGCATCGCCTCCGCGAGGACGTGGTCTCGGATGTACCGGTGGAGCGTGCGCGTTGTGACTAGGTCCACCCTCGGTCCGAGCAGGTCCCGCAAGTCCATGAGCAATCCGCCGAGGTCAAACAGATTTCGCCCCTCTTCCAGGTCGACCAGAAAGTCGATGTCGCTGTCCTCCCGATTGTCGCCGCGGGCCACTGAGCCGAACACCCGGATGTTCCTGGCTCCGTGCTGTTCGGCCAGTCTGAGAATCTCGCCCTTGCGGCGCCGGAGCGTGTCCAATGTCACCATGCTCGCGCCTTACCTCACTTTCGCTTCCGGCGGAAGAATTACGGCCTGCTCAACGGGCTGTCCGCCCTTCTATCATCCCACAACGTTGGCCGGGCCGAGCATCCAGCGACACTCCGGGGCCCGTGTCCACAACTTGGAGCTTTTCGGATACCCCACTGGTGAGTTTTAGACTACTGCAAGCTCTTGCACCTGCTGGAATAACACCTTCATCTCGGCCGGCGGAGCCAAGAACAGAGTTCGAAGATTGTCCACTACGGGGAGCCAAATTCCCCTACGCCGTTCCCGGCTCTGAGTGCCAGTCAATTGCAGCAACGCCGA
>JACQDI010000744.1 GCA_016201195.1 Acidobacteriota bacterium
CCGTGGAGCAGGCCGGCGATCTGGAAATCGGCTCCGTAGAGAGCGCGGCCGGTGACCTTATCGGCGCCGTCATGACGTATGGGGCGTGTGCCTATGACCGTGAGGGTCTTCATGCTTTTCCCTCCTGCATTTGGGTCGCCTGCCGCACCGCGCGCACGATCTTGTCGTAGCCGGTGCAGCGGCAGAGGTTGTTAGCCAGCCACAGCCGGATCCGCTCTTCGGACGGGTCCGGTCCCTGGTCGAGCAATGCCTTGGCGGCCACGATGAAGCCGGGTGTGCAAAAGCCGCATTGCAGCGCGGCTTGTTCGAGGAAAGCCCGCTGGACCGGGTGAAGCTCGCTGCCCCTGGCGACGCCTTCGATGGTCGTGATCTCGCAACCCTCGGCCTCGACGCCGAGCACCAGGCAGGAATTCACGATGCGGCCGTCCAGAATCACCGTGCAAGCTCCGCAGTTGCCGTCGTTGCAGCCCTCCTTCGTGCCGGTCAAGTTCAAGATGTCGCGCAGGCATTCCAGCAGGCTCTGGTGCGGCTCGCAGAGAAATTCCATCGCCTCGCCGTTGACGGTGGTTCGGACCTGGGTTTTGGCGTGCATGGTTATCGTGCCTCCCTGGCTCTCTGGAGGGCGGCTTCGAGCGCCCGGCGCGTCAGCACGGCGCAGAGATGCCGGCGATACTCGGCGGTGCCCCGCATATCGGTAATCGGCTTGGCCGCAGCCCTGGCCATCTCCGCGGCGGCGTGGATGCTGTCCGCATTGGCCGGCTTGCCCGCCAGGTATTCGCCCGCCTCGCGCACAAACAGCGGCGTCGGCGCCACTGCGGCGAGGGCGATACGGGCGGAGCGGAAAACCCCGTCTTCCAAAACCACGGCCACGCCGGCGCCGGCTACCGCAATGTCCATTTCATTTCTGGGGATGAAGCGCAGATACTGCGCGCCGGACCGGGGCTCGACCGGCGGCAGGCGAAGCGAGATGAGCAGTTCGCCCGGCTGAAGCACAGTACGGCCGGGACCCGTGCAGAAATCCTCGACTGCAATTTCGCGGGAGCCGCCTGGGCCGGCGATCTGACAGGCGGTCCCGAGGGCAATCAGGAGCGGCACGAAGTCGGCGCTTGGCGCCGCGTTGCACAGGTTGCCGCCGACGGAGGCGCGGCCCTGAATCTGAATCCCCCCGATCAGGGAGGCGACTTCGGCAAGCGCCGGGTAGACCTGCCGGACCGCGCGATCCCCGTAGATCCGGTAGCAGGGGACGGCAGCGCCCAGCGTGAGGCCGCGCGCCGCGTCATAGCGGATCTGGTCGAGCTCGGGGATGCGCTTGACGTTGATCACAAGGTCCGTGTTCTTCCGTCCGGACCGCAGTTGCACGAGCAGATCCGTTCCCCCAGCGAGCAGCAACGCCCGAGGGTGGGCGGCCAGCAGGCGCACGGCTTCAGCCACCGAGCGAGGGGCGGCATAATCAAAGCGCTTCACTCGAAGGATCTCCTTACATTGGATCGCGGGGGCGCAACCTAATAGGGTACAACGAACCGGAGGCGCGTGACCGGCTCGGGCAAAAAGCCACCCTCTGGGGCCGAGCTTTCAGATATTGGGCCCCCTCACCCTTTTCGCTTAGGCTTTTCCTGGCGGCAGTTGGAGGCGCGGAGCGGATTCGAACCGCTGAATAAAGGTTTTGCAGACCTCTGCCTTACCACTTGGCTACCGCGCCTGCTTGGGACAGCGGGGACATGGAGCGGGAGACGGGGTTCGAACCCGCGACATCGACCTTGGCAAGGTCGCACTCTACCAGCTGAGTTACTCCCGCATCCTCCAGCTTTGATTCTATCGACCGGCGCGCGCGGGTGTCAAGGCGACACCACCTGCTTGCGGTCGGCGGCGTGCTCTACCAGGCTTGCCTCGCGCAGAAACCGTGCCGCTTCCTCGGGCGGCGTGGGGTTGATGTAAAAGCCGGAACCCCACTCGAAGCCCGCCACCTTGGTCAGCTTGGGCATCACTTCGAAGTGCCAGTGGTAGTAGTCCTGGGTATTCTCGTTCAAGGGCGAAGTGTGCAGCACGAAGTTGTACGGAGGATACTCCAGCACCTGGTCGAGCTTCTGGAGCAAGCCCTTGAGCACCTTGGCCAGGTTCTCGAACATGTGGGACTGGGA
>JACQDI010000021.1 GCA_016201195.1 Acidobacteriota bacterium
TTCTTCTTCGCCTCCTATCAAGGTTTCCGCAACCGCACGGCCGCCTTCGTCAACAGCGGCATCACGCCGACCGAGGGGCAGCGGGGCGGCGACTTCTCCTCGTTCGCGGCCAACCAGCGGCCGGTCGATCCTTCCACCGGCAGCCAGTTCCCTGGCGGCTTGATTCCGGCGTCGCTGCTCGATCCGATGGCGCAGAACATTCTGAAACTCGTGCCGCTGCCGAACACGCCCGACGGGCGCTTCCAGGCTTCCGCCTCGTCGCAAAGCAATGACGACCAGGGGCTGTTGAAGATGGATCACCAGATCAGCGCCTCTCATAAGATCACCGGCAGCCTCTTTCTCGACCGCAACTCGGTCTTCGATCCGTTCGGCTCCGGCACGCAGATTCCTGATTACGCGCGGGTAAACACCGCGTACGACCAGCGCAACGTAGTGGCAAATGAAGACTGGATCGTCACGCCGGCGTTGCTGAACCAGGTCCGGTTCAGCTACACCCTGAACAGTTACTCACAGGCGAGCCAGGTGCACACGAGCTGGTCCGACTTCGGCAGCAAGGTCACCCTCGGCGCCCTGCCGCCACGGCCGCCGCAGATCTTCGTGAACGGCTTCTGGCAGATGGGAACTTTCGGCGACAACGCCATGGACCAGGCCAGCTACCGCGTGTCGGACACGCTGACCTGGATGCGCCGCGGCCACAGCATCCGCGCCGGCGGCGGCATTACCCATCACTCGTTTCTCGAACACGGCAACTGGCTCGGCGCCGGGCAGATCCGCTTCAGCGGTTCTTCCACCCGGAACGCGCTGGCCGATTTCCTGCTGGGCCGCGCCAACACCTTCCGCCAGAACAACGGCCAGAACCGCGACTTCGCTTCCAAGGATTGGTTCGGTTTCTTCCAGGACGACTGGAAGGTCTCCCGCAAGTTCACGCTGAACCTCGGCCTGCGTTACGAAATCGACGAGCCGCTGGTGAGCGCCACCGATGAGTTGCAGACTTTCCGCTTCGGCGTCTCCTCGAAGGTGTTCCCCACGGCGCCCCTCGGGCTGCTGTTTCCCGGCGATCCCGGCATTCCGCGAGGCGTGATTCCGACCAGCAAGAAGAACTTCGCCCCGCGGCTGGGCGTGGCCGTGGACCCGTTCGGCAACGGCAAGACCGCCATCCGCGCCGGCTGGGGCATCTTCTATGCGGCCACCATCGCCAACATCACCAGCAACCTGCAGGGCCAGCCTTTCTTGGTGGACACGACGGTGAACGTGACGCCTAACCTGAACACGCCGTATGCCAACGTACCCGGCGGGAGTCCGTTCCCGTACACGCTGGACCGCGCCAACCCGCGCTTTTCTCTTCCCATCACGGCGAGTTACATCGCCGAGAACCTGGGGATGCCGCACGTGATGCAGTACAACTTCACCATCCAGCAGCAGTTGACGCCGCAGTGGAGCATTCAGGCCGGCTACGTGGGCAATGTGTCGCGGAAACTGTACCTGCAACGCGACGCTAACGCGCCGGTGTACATTCCAGGGAGGTCGACCGCGGCCAATGTGAACAGCCGCCGCCCGTACCTGCCGGGAACCTTCGGCGAGATCGCCCAGACCCAGACGGCGGCCAACGCGCACTACGATTCGCTCCAGGTGAGCCTGAACCGCCGGTTCTCCCATGGCTTTACACTGATGGCCAACTTCACCTGGTCCAAGTCGATCGACATCGCTTCCGATGACCAGCTCAATCCCACTGTGGTTTCCTTCGTCGACTCCAATAATCTGGCGCTCGACCGCGCGCCGTCGGATTTCGACACGCCGCGCCGGCTCGTGGTCTCGTACCTTTGGGAAGTGCCGGGTGTGAAACGTTGGGGCCTGGTGGGCAAGCAGCTTCTCAGCGGGTGGCAGATCAACGGCATCACCGACCTCCGCAGCGGAAGCCCGTTCAACACCACCTCAAACATCGACAGCAATTTCGACGGCAACGGCACGGACCGTCCCGACCTGGTCGGCAATCCGAGGCTCGACACCGGCCGCAGCCGCCCGCAGCTCATCGCCCAATACTTCAATACGGCGGCATTTCGCGCCGCCTCCGGGCTGTATGGCACCGCCGGCAGGAACCTGGTTTACGGCCCGGGCGCGGTCAACTGGGACTTCTCCGCGTTCAAGAACTTCCCCATCCCGGAGAGCAGGAAGTTGCAGTTCCGAGCCGAATTCTTCAATCTGTTCAACCAGGTGAACTTCGGCAACCCGAACGCCACGCTCACCAGCCCCAACTTCGGCCGCATCCTCGGAGCGGGCGCTCCGCGGATCGTCCAGTTCAGCCTCAAGTTCTCATTTTGATTGCGACCGGATCCGCAGGAGAACAAGAAATGAACAGCTCACGCCGTGATTTGGTTGGAAGCCTTGCAGCGCTCTGTTTGGCCGCTTTGCGGGCGCCGCTTATCGGCGCCCAGGCAGAGACCAGCACTGCTGGGCGGAAAATGAGAATCAGCCTGAGTTGCGGCGCCATCGGGGTGAAGGCCGACCAGCTCGAAGCCATCGACCTGGCGCACCGTTATGGCTTCGAGGCGGTTGAACCGCGCGCGGACTACCTCGCTTCGCTGTCGGAGGCAGAGTTGAGCAAGCTGCTCGATGACTTGGGAGCCAAGCGGCTTGTCTTTGGCGCAACCGGATTGCCCCTTGATTTTGGTATGGGCGAGACAGAATTCGCGGAAGGACTGAAACGATTGCCCGGATTCGCTAGTGCTCTTGAGCGGGCGGGGGCGACTCGCGTGGTGAAGTTCATCGCTCCAAGCCATGACTCGCTCACCTATTTGCAGAATTTCCGGCGCCATGCGCGGCGGATTACCCAGGCGGCCGCAGTGCTTGACGACTGCGGTCTGCGGCTGGGCCTGGAGTACGTCGGCCCCAAGACATCGTGGACTCGCCAGCGCTATCCCTTCATTCACACGATGGCCGAAACCAAAGAGCTGATCGCCGAGACTGGCAAGCGCAACGTCGGTCTGGTCCTCGATAGCTGGCACTGGTACACGGCCGGCGAGACCGAGGCTGACCTGCTTTCCCTCAAGAACGAACAAATTGTCTCCGTGGACCTGAATGACGCTCCGGCCGGCATCCCGGTTGAGGAGCAGATGGACAATCGCCGAGAGCTGCCGACTGCCACAGGCGTCATCGACCTGAGGACCTTTCTGGGAGCCCTGAGCAAGGCGGGGTACGGCGGCCCAGTCCGCGCAGAACCCTTCAGCGCCAGTCTCCGCAAGCTGCCCAAAGAGGAAGCTGTGGCCGCAACCGCGCAGGCCATGAAAAAGGCTCTTGCTCTCCTGCGCTGAACGTTACGCCAGAGGGAGACATACTCATCAGAGCGATGTGATTCTCCGTGCCGCTGACGCCCAGGCGGTGAAGTCGCGATCTGCTGCTGCCCGTAATCGCCGAGGTCGCCGGGGTGATCGGCAAGAAGGCAGACAATGTTGGGCCGGCGGGCCGCCCGGGCGACATCTACCGCTTATCACTTCCAGGTCGAGAGCTTGAAAGACCGCGCGCCGATAATTTCCCCGTCCCCGCTGACGTAGGATTCCGTATCCGAAAAATTGACTACCACCGCCCAGCCCGAGGAAAACCGCGACTCCTGCACCGAGCGATCGTCTGTCAACGCGCGGTGATCCACCAATTCATCCCACCCGGTTTTGGCGTTCCACTCCGAGCAGCGCCGGTAACTTTCGACGATGCGGTCTCCGAACTGGTCCAGGTGCTCTCGGTTCACCAGGAAAATCGGCATGCTCCCCGCGATCATCAAAAGCAGGTCGTGCTTGTCCCACCATTTCATCTCCGGATAACGATCCGGGGTGAAGTTCCATCGCCAAGTGGAGACCACCGCATCGTGGAACACAAGGTCCCAGAGCGGCACGCGGACGCGCTCGTTCAAATCAACCCGGATATACTCGTCATTGAAGTCAAACTTCTGAGGCCAGTTCCCAACCGTGACGCCGCGGATGTAGCCAAAGCGCCGCGGCATGGCCATGCCTTCCAGGTAGTGCAAGAAGGGCGCCGCCCACGCGTTACCGTCCTCGGAACCTACGACCACGCCGAGGCTGGATGTGTAACGGAGGATCGCCGCCCTCCAGCGCATGTCCTCGGTTCGGTCCAGCGGGTGACCGGTAGCATAACACTCGCGCGGGCCATCCGCGCTCACCACGTCCAGGAAGAGCGCTTCGTAGCCCTTTTCGCGCACCAGGGCTGGCACCAGATCCAGCATCAGCGGAACCTGCCGGAGCGAGCACCGATAGGTCGTCTTGCGCGCGTCTGAATACGCAAATCCCCGCACCGGCGAGCCGTCCTGCTGGGTATAGGCATCGTCAGGGTATCCGCGCGCCAGCGCTTCCGCGAGCCCGGGTCTCGGCGGATGGATGTCCGTGTAGATCCTGTAAGCTCCCGCCAGGTGCCCGCGCTCCCGCATCCAGGCCAGTGTTTCCTTCGAGGCGCCGCTGTTAATGAGCATCCGCTTGACGCCTTTCGACTCCAGGGACTTCACCACCTCGAGCTGCTCTGCATCGTTTCCCCGCAGATGCAGGTCCAGCGCGCCGATCAGTTTTTCTAGTTGCGGATGGACCTGCTGCTTTTCGCGCAGCGTTACGAAATCGCCGGCGGCGATCAGCTTGCTGCGATAGTGTTTCGCCATCGCCACGTAGCCGCCCTCCAGCAGCCGGTAGCGCAACTTGCGGGCATAGCCGGCAGTTCCGCGCGAGGGCTGCCAGTAGACGTGCGGGGCAAAGACGCGGTCACCGCCCGATCCGCTCAGGCGCGCGTCCAAACCGGCATCGGCTGGCGTTTCGATCAGCACGAGCAAACCCCGCGCCAAGTTGGTCAGGCCGAACCAGGGCATGGAAAGACCAGGGGCAGCGTAGCAACCGTAGCGTCCGGGGATTCTCTCCAGCGCCGCCGCATCCTCGACCCGGAACAGCAGGCCGGTTTTGTGAGGCAGCACGAGCCGGTACTCAGGGCCTGGGGCTCGCAACGCAAAGGGATACTCGAGGTCGCTTTTCAGCGGCGTGCGCGCTGGAGCCGACAGCGAGAGACCTACTTCCGGATCCGAGTCGGCCAACTCCACCCGCAGGTTCCAGCAGGTTCCGTCAATTGCAGCCACCGATTCGAGGACGCGCCCTCTGTTGCGGATCGTGACGTCGTCCAGTTTCACAACCGGCTTTTCCGGAACCTCCGGAATCCACCGATCGCCCGAAGCCTTTTCCAGAAGCGACAAAGCGCCATCGGGTTCCATGGTCACTCGGAGAGAGGCATTCTCCACAATCCACGGTTGCGCGCCGCCCGCCGACAGGGCCGCGAACAGAAACCCCACTGCCAGCGACGATGCCAGTTTCGCTGTCATCTGCGTTCCTTAGAAATAAAGCTTCAGGCCGAATTGTATCTGACGCGGAGCCGATACGGTGCTACTCACCACTCCAAAGTCGGGCGCGGTCAGGTTTGTGCCAGGCTGCTCGAATGTGGGAGTGTTGGTGAAATTGAAGAACTCAGCCCGGAATTGCAGGCGAACCTTCTCGCGGACGCGGATGTTCTTCATCACCGAAAAGTCCCAGTTGAACAAGCCGTCCGTTCGGGTGCGGGGCAAATTGCGGGGCGCGTTGCCGAATGTAAAGGGTGGAATCACGGCAAAGGCGTCGGTGTTGAACCAGCGGTCGATACTTGGGTTCGCCAAATTCGGCTCGCCCACCACGTTTGGCCGGTTCCCACCGAAGGCCGGCGCTGGCGCCGTGATGGCGATAGGGTCTCCGCTCTCCAGCGTCAGAATGGAGTGGACTTGCCAGCCGCCCGCCAGATAGCGATAGACGGCATTCCCCGACTTTCCGAACGGCAGCTCCCAGCTCGGGCTGACCACCAGACGCATCGGCAGGTCGCTGGTCGAGATGGCGCGCTCGGCCCGCAGGTTGTCCCAATTCTGGACGCTGTTGCTGCCACCCTCGCTGAAGTTGTCATTCAGCCCGTTGCCCAGGTTGTCGTCGAGCAGCTTCGAATAGGTGTAGGCGAGAAGCACCGCCAGCCCGCGGGACATGCGCTTCTCCAGCCGCACGGTCATCGCGTGATAAATGGAATTGGCCCAGGAATCCAGACCCGAGGCGGCGGTGAACTGCGGGTACTTGCGCAGCAGAGTGGCGCGCGTCACTGTGGGCGTGCTCAAAGGCCCGACATTGATCAGCCCAGGGAAAGGATTGGGCACCAGTTCCTGAAGTTGGGCGCCTAGCGAAAGGTGAGCGGAGGGAAGGTAGGCGAACACGTGGTTGGCAGGCATGCTGACGCCGTGGTTGCCCAGGTAGCCCACCTCGAGCAGCCATCCCCCGG
This sequence comes from Acidobacteriota bacterium, assembly GCA_016201195.1. Classification (GTDB taxonomy): domain Bacteria; phylum Acidobacteriota; class Terriglobia; order Bryobacterales; family JACQDG01; genus JACQDI01. Next base: position 6,328 of record JACQDI010000021.1, read on the forward strand.
GCAAGTGGCGCTGGACATTGGCATTCCATTGTTCGCTGTACCCGCTGCGCATACGGCGGCTGTTTCCCGCGATGCTGGTACCAAGGCCGGTCAGCCTTCCCTGGCTGCTGCCCGGGGGCGCCTGGATGCCTTCCGGGAAGGGACTGGTCAGGGTGTTGTAAGGGGTGAATCCGCCGTCCACCGATGTCACCATAGTGGTGAGCAGATCGAAGCCGGTTCTTCCCAATTGAACGAAAGTCCCGGTTCCCGGCAGGTAGAAGATTCCGAAACCGCCGCGGAACACCGTCTTGGGCAGCAGTTGGTAGGCGAAGCCCACACGGGGCCCGAAATCGTTGAACGAATTGTTTCGGGCGCCGCGGGACAGGCCTCCAGCACCTGGAAAGACCAAGCCACCCTTCAAGGCCAGCCCACCGACGCTGGTCTCCACACTCGGATCGAAATTGCTAATGGCATTGAAGCGGTCGGTTATGGCACCCTCGAATTCCCAGCGCAATCCAAGATTCAGAGTCAGTTTCGGCGAGACTTTCCAGTCGTCCTGGATAAACGCGCCGAAATTGGTCGCCGTGTAAGTAACCGTGGTCCAGCGGCGAGCTTGTCCCGCACTCGGGGTTCCGAGAAGGAAGGTCGCCAGACCGTAACCGGCCGTGGCGCTGGCGACGTTCGGATCGGGGCCGCGCGTGAAGGTCGGGGCAAAGGTGAAGTCCAGGACGGGACCTCCCTGGCTGTTGTTGTACCGGTAGACGCGCTGCTCCGCTCCGAACTTGATCAGGTGACCGCCCTGAATCTTCGTGAAGGCCCCGGCCGCCGACCAGGCCTCATGGGCCTGGCGGATGAGGTCGGTCTGGACGCCTCCGATTGGCGAGAGGCCGGTCAGGTTGAACCGGGGGAAAAGCGGGTACTGCATCTGGGCTCTGAGGTACGCGGGCAAGCCGAGTTCGGTTACATCGAAACCATAGCTTAGAGGAACCCGGAAGACGGTATAGCGGTTCATCCCGGCGCGGGCTTCCAGCAGCAGGTCCGGGCGGATGGTATCGGTGTAGTTGACGGCCACCGACCGGCGCGGAAAATCGGAACCTCTGGTATTGGTCTCAGCGATGTTGCCGTAAATGTTGGCTGCGTCCCGCCTGGTCATGTCGTAGGTGAACCGGCCGGAAAGCCTCTTGGCAGGACTAAAGTTGTGGTCCACCTTGATACCGAGGACGTTCTTATCCACCGGGGAAGATCCCTGGCCAAAGAAGTTGTTGGCTTCCGTCAGAGGCGCGCCGGGGATGTTGGGAGAGGGAATGTATTTCAGCACCGCCTGCGTCACCGGGTGGATCCGGTTCGGCGGGATGATGTTGTTCGGGAAGGGATCGCGAATTCGCCTTGCCGGATTGTTCGGGTCGGTGCGGGTCGAGTACGGGTCGTAGATTCGGATCAGGCTTCCGGAAGCGGTGAGCGTCTGGGAGAAGTTCCCTTGACGCTGGAGCAACATGGGAACCGTGCGGAAGGTCCGGGTCTGGCCTCGTTGCGCCACCTGCTCCCAGTTGAAGAAGAAAAACGTCTTGTCCCGAACAAGGCGGCCTCCCAGAGTGCGCCGTACTGGTTGAAGGTGAGCGCAGGTCTGTCGTCGCGGCCGACCCGATTGGAGAAGAACCCGTTCGCGTTCAACACCCGGTTGCGCAGGAATTCATATGCGGAACCGTGAAATTCATTCGTACCGGACCTGCTGATCACATTGACCACGCCGCCTCCGGTTCGGCCATATTCGGCGCTGGCGTTGCGCGTGATGACGCGAAACTCCTCGGTGGCATCAACCGAAGGAAAGAACAGAAAGCCGCCGGAGGTCGTCATCTCGGCCGCGATGCCATCCACCATGTAATTGTTGGCGGAAGGCGCGCCTCCGCCGATCGCCGCCCGGGAGGTCTGCCAACTGTCCACCGGCAATCCGGTGTAGGCGCCCATTCCGCGAACCCCGGGCACCAATTGGGCCAGTGAAAAGAAGTTGCGGCCTAGCATCGGCAGGTCCAGGATCTTCTGATTGGGCACGACAGTGCTCACGGCCGTGGTGGAGGTTTCAATCAGGGAAGGCGTGCCAGTCACCTGGATGCTCTCGGTGACCGCTCCGAGCTGGAGTACGAAATCCAGCCGCAGCACCTGCCCCTCATCCAGCAGGACGCCGGCGCATTCGATCGTCTTGAATCCCGCGTTGCGCACCCGCACCTGATAGTTGCCGCGCGGCAGCAGGGGCGCCGTGTAGTAACCGAGCTCATTCGAGGTCGCAGTGCGGGTCATTCCGGTGTCGGTGTTAGTCACCGCGATCTCCGCGGATGGAACAACGGCGTCGCTCGAGTCCGTCACTCTTCCGGTGAGCTGGGCCGTCTGCGCAAAGGAAATGGTCGCGAAAGCTACGCACAGCAAAAAGCCCGGCCAAAAGATGCCGCGTCCAAATCTTTGAAGTCATGGCTTACCTCCTCTCTTGAAAAGCGATGTCAGGAACTCCCGCGGATAAACGCGCCAGGCGCGCGCGGTGTGCGCGCCCGACGTCGCGTTGAAAGCATGCTGGATCTTCTTCTGATTCAGGAGCTCGGACAGCTTCCGGACCGGCTCGATCCACCAAACCGCGTGCCACAGCCGGGCCGCGCCCACTGCTGGCCTGCACCTGGCACCGGGGCCAGCGGCTGCCTGCGCTTCGGGCGCGTACAATCAAAAACCATGCCGGGGTCCGGCTCATGGGCGTCTCCGCAATGTCAGTACGCCTGCGTACTATTTTCAACTTTATTATAGCCGCCAGCCTTCCGCTGGTCAAGAAAGTTGCAGCATGCTTCGAGACGTAGTGGATCGGCGACGCCTTCCTGACCCGCTCTTCGTAGGTCGCCTCGTCTCCTGCCAGAAACCGCCGGTTACCTCCCTGGCGGGCGCGAGCCGGCAGCTTGGACATGTCGGACACTCCGGCCATCGAGATCACCGCGCGCACCCTGCTCGACACATCGGGGCATGGCGTTTCGCCTCGGAAGCCAGCCTCATCGGGAATCACGCCCAGGCACATCACCAGATGCCCGCCGGCGGGATGAACTCCTGGCGAGGCCCCTGCGCCGGAGGGCCCGGTTGAGGCGCTTGCGCCCAGACGTGGAGGGATGCGACGCTGAGCGCTGCCAGCGCCGCGCCGATACGTGCGCACACCAGGGTTGTTCGTATGACTCCCCTCGCGGCCGTTCGGTTACAAATACGTGAACGTACCGTCTATGCCTTCTATGGTATCTTTTTTTCTGCGGCCGGTCAAGGGATCCGGAGACGACTGAGACGACCCGGAGACGACAGGGACCCGGAGCCGACAGCCAGGCCCTGATCCACTCGCCGGGAAGGCGGCCCCACCGAGACCCGGACCTTGCCCTATCCGCGAGCGCCGGGCGGCGCTGGCCGCCTCCCGCTGCCGGTTGGCCGAGCGCCCGGCATGAGCGCCCGACGTTGATCCGGTACGTAGACGTATGGCATAATCGTTGACGCGATCTTGTAAGTGCGACGAGGAGCTCGTCGGGAAGGGATGAACAGCAATGAAGCGTCTGAAGCGTCTGGCGCAACGCGCGTTGCCGTGGTGGCTGGGCGTGGTGTGTCTGTGCCCTGTGCCAGCGGCCGAGAACTGGGGTGTCGTGGGGCTGAATGTCAAAGAACTCGGCAGGCCGGAGACCGGATGGTGGCCTTCGAATCTGGAATACCACTCCTATTCTTACGAAAAAGGCGACGTAAAGATGTCCGGGGTGGTCGTCAAGCCTCAAGGAAAGGGCCCTTTTCCGGGGGTTGTCTTCAACCACGGCGGCGGCTCGACCGCAATGGCCGAGGGCATCGAGTACGGCGTTCAATTTGCGCTAGGCGGGTACGTTTCGATCACCTGCGACGGCACACAATCCCGGCTGGAACGCATGGGCGAGTGGAGGAGGAAAGGGCAGCCGGACAGGACTGGACTGCACCCCCCAGCCAGCATTTGGGACAACGATGAGAACCGCAAGAGGGCTCTGGCCAACATAGAGATTCTGCACAACCTTACCTTTGTCGATCCGGCCAAGATCGCCATGGCCGGCCTCAGCATGGGCGGGTACCTCACCATCGAGATGATCCAGATGACCGACCGGATCCGGGTCGCCGCCGTCATGGCCGCGGGCAGCCGGGCGGCGGACCGATTCCCCGGCCCCAGCGGGAGTTTCGAGAACATCCGGGCGCCGCTGCTGCTGGTCGCCGGGGAGGTGGATCCGGTGGTTCCTCTATCCGCCATCCTGGAGCTGAAGCGCACGCTCGACAAACACGGCAAGAAATCGAAACTGCTCGTGTTTCCGGGCGAGTCGCACAACGTAATTCAGACCCGAATCAACACGGTCTTTGAGCACGTGCTGGAGTGGTTCGATCGGCACTTCGGCCGTCCAGGCCGACCCAACCGGTCCTTACTGCCTCCGACGGTGCAATACTGACCCTGCTGGGCCGCACGTAAACCGGCGATTAGTGGTCTGCGCCTGCGGTGAGATTTGCGGGCGGAGGCGAGACAGAGGATTATCTCTCCGCCACATGACTGTCCGATGAACTCCAAGGTCGCTTCCGGCGCCCGGCGATATCTTTCGCCGCCCGGGCGATTTGTGAAGCCGTGGTCTTCGCCCTCGAACAGCTCCAGCCGCGCCTCCTTGCCGGGCTGTTGGAACGTATCACCCCTTTGGGCGATGGTTTCGGCGTCGTGCAGCGCGCCAGCCAGGATGGATACCACGCCGAACAGCTCCCGGTGCTTGAGTCCGATCTTGGCCGCTCCCGCCCCGCCCATGGAAAAGCCTTCAATCATCCGGCCCTCGCGCCGGGGAATGGTGCGGTACGTCTGGTCGATGTGCGGGATCAGGCCCTGAATGATGACACTCTGCACCGGCGTTTTGCCGTCGGCGGAATCGACGTAGCTGCTGTAGGGCAATCCGTTGACGCCGACCAGAATCATGGCCGGCGCCTTGCCCTCCCGAATCGCTTGGTCCAGCCGCCCGGCGACCCAGCCGCTGCCACGTTGATTCCCGCCCCGCCCATGCAGCCAGTAGAGCACCGGGAACCGCTGATCCGTGTGCTTCTCGTGTGCGGGCGGAAGATAGATCAGATAGCTGACCTCGGCATTGATGGTTTTGCTCCTGAAAGTGCGGTATTTCATGCCGGCGGGTTCGCTGGTGTCCGGGTCGGCCCAATGGCTGGGCCTGGGTGCGCTGCCACGTTGTTGGGCCGTCACCAGGGACGCGCACGCGGAGAACAACAACCGTAGCGCGCCGCGCACACGTGAGATTTCGCCCCAGCCGTACCTCCGTCTATGCGTCACTGTCCCCCTCCCTTCCACTGCCAGTCGGTGTCGAAATGGCCTGCCTGGGAGATTTTCCCGCCACGAACGACCACGTAATCCGGCGGCAGGTTCACCGGCAGGATGAAGCCTGCACTGAGGCCGTTGTCCGGCAGGCTGAGCAGCCGGCCCGTCCAAACCACGACATAGCGGTCCGGGTTTCCGGGATTGGGATGGATAAAGACTCGGTCCCGGTACCGGTTGTACATCACGTGGCGGTCGTTCTCCACCCCCGGCGTCAGAACCCGTACTTGAGGCCGAACTGGATCACCCTGGCCTGGCCGGCGCTCAGAATCCTGCCAAAATTCGCGCTGTTCAAGGTGCTGTTCGGATTGTTCAGGTTGACCTGGTTGAAGAAGTTGAAGAACTCGGAACGGAACTGGAGACGGCGGCGCTCCCGCAGCCGGAGTGTCTTGAAAAACGAAACCGTCCAGCTCATCGAGCCCGGGCCGTAAAGGAGATTGCGGCCGGCGTTACCGGCGAAGCCGTCGGGCGCCGCCACAAACACGGCCGTGTTGAAGTACCCCGCGATCCGCTCGTCCCTGGGCCTGTCCTCCGAAAGACGGGGATTGCCGGTGAGGTTCGGGCGGTCATTGCTGCTGCCGTCCAGGTTCGTATCGCGGCCCGAGACGATGTTGAACGGGCTGCCGCTGTCGAACCGGGTGATTCCATTGAGCTGCCAGCCGCTTAGCACGTGCCGCCCGATCCGGCCCCAACGACGGATCTCGGGGATCTCCCACACCTCTTCTGAGCCTACCTGAAGTTCTGCTCTTTGCTCTTTCCTGAACCTTCTTCTGGCCGACCCGTGCTTCTGGAATTCGTCATAACCTCGGCGACGCGCTCCAACGTGCCCAATACCGTCACTCGCACCGCCCGCGGGAAACATTCCTCCAGCTTCTGCCGGAGGTCCTCGCAGCTTTCGACCAGCAACCCAAGCAGCCGGCGCCCGGCAGCCGTCAGGTAAACGCGGCGCGACCGGCCATCCTGAGCGTGAATCTTCCGCCGGATGAGGTTCCGCTTCTCCAGCAGGGCGACCATGGCGGCAATCGTATTAGGGTCGGAAAACATCCGGCGCGCCAGTTCCTTCTGCGTGATGCCTCCCTGCTGGTTCAGCACCTTCAACAGGACGAACTGATCTGCGGTAGCGTCGAGTGGGGCAAAACGAAACTCAACTGTGCGGTGCATCGTCAGATAGGCGCCGCGAAGCCTCATAGCCGTAGACCAGGGAAACGCGCGGGGGTCCTTGCGAATCGATCTCTTCACCATACCCACAAGTCTATCCAATCCACCCAGTTTTCGTCACCTACCGAATGTTCACGGTAACGGTATTTACCCTGCCAGGCATCGACTGTCAGGACGACGCCGGCTTCGCTACATGCAATCAGGCTGCCGGGCAGGCGGAGATTGGCCAGGACGAGGCCGGCCAGTTCGCGCTCAGGGCCTGGGCACAGCAACGCGCAATCCAAACGTTCACTGGGGCCCGGGGCCGTGAACGGTCCCGTAGGTCCTGTTGGATCTGCCCCGGCGCCAAAGGCCTGTGAATGCCTGTCATGCCTGTCAATGATTCGTATTGACAGCTCGGCGGGAAAGGTCTACACTTCTTACGTCGGTACGTGTACGTACCTTACGGGCGGCGAAGCTGGCCGAAAAGGGGCCGCTGGTCACCCGGCTGCACCGCCCGGGAGGCAGGGTCGGCGGCGAAGGACCCGCGGCGGCTTCAGCCTGGGATGACGTTTTTCGTTCTGATCTGAGCGCCACGACGGCTCGATGAGGAAGCATGACGGAGGGTCAGCACGCAGTCGAACTCGCCGCGGGTGATTCCGTTCGGCTTGAAGTACGTCTTCTGACGCCACAATCGGAGTCACCAGTTAGCATGCTAGCGAGCTGGCGCCAACACCTTGACGGCGATGTTGCGGAAGCGGTGGTAGCCGTTCCATCGCTTTTCCATATGCACCTGCAGGGCGATCATCCCGTCCTCGGCGCCATCGGCCGTGCGGTTCGCCGTATCCTTCCAGTCGGTAATCTTGAGGCCGTTCAGCCACACCGTGATGTGCGGCGGGCTGCCCTCGATCCGGGCGCGCAGCGTATTCCAGTCCTCCTTCCGCCAGACCTTTTCCCATCCCTCCGCTCGATGCAAGGGGATCCCCGGCCTGTCCAGGCCGTTGAGCTTTTCTCCAAAGATCCCGCCGATGTTACCACGTTCGAGGTAGTCGATCAGGACTTGGTAGGCCTGGCCCCTCTCGTTGGAGCGGAGAAACAGGCCGCCGTCACAGCCCCAATCCGGCTTGATTTCCAGGTAAACCTCGACGTCCTTATACCTTGTATCGGTCAGCAGGATGCCGCCGTTGCCCGGCCGGTCCTGGCTGGCGAACAGCACGCTGTCTTCGACACGCCACGCCTGCGTGTTCCCGTGATGGTTCGTTTGACTGATATGCCACCCGGAAAGGTCTTTCCCGTTGAAGATCGGTGTAAAGCCGGGGGGGATCTGGCCGGTCTGCCCGAACAGGGGCAGGGCCAGCAAACACGCAACAGCGAGATTCGGGCAGATGCGCATATCGGGCTCCCATGGTTCCTTTGGTTTCCTTTGGTTGCCCAGCATAGCAGGTCGCCAGCGTCTGTGCTAGAATTCCGCCGAGAATCCGGACCAACCAGGGAGGTGATTTGTGAGTGATCTGCGCACCGACAGAAGAGGGTTTCTGCTGGGCATGGCGGCGCCCTTGTTCGTCCCCAGCGCCGCGCGGGGGGCGAACGACCGAATTGTCTTTGGCCTGATCGGCTCAGGGCTTCGCGGGCCGTTTGTTTCGGAAGCTTTCATCGAGCTCGGCGCCAAGCTGGCCGCGATCTGCGACGTTTACGAGCTCCACGCCGCCAAGAAGATCAGCGCCGATGCCGCGGTCTATACCGATTACCGCCGCCTGCTGGAGCGCAAGGACATCGACGCCGTCCTCATCGCCACTCCCGATCACCACCATGCCCCGATGTTGAAGGCCGCGCTGGCCGCCGGCAAGGACGTTTATCTGGAAAAACCCATGTCCCACTCGATTACCGAAGGCGTCGAGATGATCCGGGCGGCCCGCGCAACCAAGCAGATCGTCCAAATCGGCATGCAGCGGCGCAGCGCGCCATGGCTGATCGAGGCCAAGAAGCTGGTGGATGAAGGCCTTCTGGGCAAGGTTCACCTGGCGCGGGCGCAGTGGAAGGCAAATAATGCCAGGGCTCTGGATAACTCGCCCCTCCCCGGCAAGCTGGATTGGGACCAATTCCTCGGCCCGGCGCCCAAGCGTCCCTTCGAGCCGATGCGCTTCCGCCGCTGGCGCAACTTCTGGGATTACTCCGGGGGCAACATGACCGACCAGGGCACGCACGTCATGGACGTCGTTCAGTGGTTCACCAACTGCGGCGCCCCCCGATCCGCGGTCTGCCATGGCGGTATCTACGAGACGCCAGGATCGGAGGTTCCGGACTGCTTCACCGCCGTGTTTGAATACCCCGACATGATGGCCACCTGGACGCTGAACTACACCAATTCTTACGAGAACAATTGGAGCGTGCGCCTGGAAGGCCGCAAAGCCACGATGATTCTCGACACCACCGGCTACCGCGTCTACCAGGAGCCAGCCGCCAAAAATCCGGAACCCAGCCACCGGGTGACCGCCAGATTGCAGAACGAGCCGCATGTGCAGAATTTCCTGGACTGCATCCGTTCGCGCCAGCAGCCCAACGCGCCGGTCGAGGTCGGCCACGGCGCCGTCTGCGGCCCGCACCTGGCCAACATTGCGTTCCTCACGAAACGCCAGGCCTTTCTGAACCCGCAGGCCACCGAGGTCTACTGAGCAGAGGCCCGGCGACCGGGCACGCGGAGAATATCATTGGAGGAGAGCATCGATGAGCCGTCGTCTTGCCACGTTGTTTGCTGTGACAGCAGCCCTATTAGCGGCTCCTCCCGTCAAACTCAGTTCGCCTAATGGACGCATCGTGGTTACGATCGGATTGAACGAGGAGTTGGCGCCATACTACAACATTTCCTACCGCGGAGCCCCTGTGGTGCTTGACTCCACCTTGGGGTTCGAGTTGGAACGTATGCCCGCTCTGAGCCGTGGATGGGAGTGGCAGGCGGAGGAGCGCCGCAGCAGGGATGAGACCTACACCATGGTCTATGGGACCCGGGACAAGATCCGAGACCACTACCATGAGTGCACCGTCTCGGTGGTTGAAAAGTCGGCGCCCCGGCGAAAAATGAGGCTCGTTTTCCGCGCTTACGATGAGGGTGTCGCGTTTCGGTATGAGTTGCCCCGGCAGGAAGAGCTCCGCGAGTTCAGCATCGCCCAGGAGAACACCCGCTTCCGGTTCGCCGCCAACCATCCCGCGTATGCCATGAATCTCGGCAAGTTCACCAGCCCTCATGAGTCGGAGTTCAAGCGGATCACGCTGGCCGACATCCGGCCGGGTTCGGTCTGCGGAATGCCGGCGTTGATCGAGATTCCCGAACGGACCTGGGTTGCGCTGACCGAGGCCAATCTCGCCAACTACGCGGGCATGTACCTGACGGGCGTAGAGGGAGCGCCGCACACACTGGCCTCGAGCCTTTCGCCGCTGCCCGACCCGGACCCTCTGCCGGCCGAGCCCGGCAGCAGGCGGCGCACCATCGAGCCGAATCCATCCAATCCCAAGGTCCGAGCGTCGACCCCACTGCTCACTCCCTGGCGTGTTGTGATGATCGGCGCAACCCCAGGCGAGCTGATCGAAAACAACTACCTAGTTTTGAATCTGAATGAGCCGTGCGCTATCCGCGATCCGTCGTGGATCAAGCCCGGGCGGGCGGCGTGGAATTGGTGGTCGGGAAGCATCGTCAAGGATGCGGGCTTCGAAGGCGGCATGAACACCGCGACGATGAAGTACTACATCGATTTCGCCGCCGATCACAACCTGGAGTACATGTTGATTGACGCCCGTTGGTCGCCGGTCGACGACATCACGCGGAGCGTTCCTGAAATCAACATCCCGGAGATTGTGGCGCATGCGAGCCGGCGCGGCGTGCGGGTTCTTCTGTGGGCGCATTGGTCCGCGGTAGACAGACAGATGGACGTAGCCTTTCCGCTCTATCGGAAGTGGGGAATTGCCGGGGTAAAGGTCGACTCGATGAACCGCGACGACCAACAGATGGTGGACTTCTGCCAGCGCGTGGTGCGCCGGGCGGCCGAGAACCGCCTGTTGGTCAATTTTCACGGCACTTATAAGCCCGATGGGATCCAACGCACCTGGCCCAATCTGGTTACACGAGAGGCCGTGCTGGGGCTGGAATACGACAAGTTCAGCGACCGCGCCACCCCCGAGCACGACGCGACCATTCCGTTCACACGCATGCTGGCGGGGCCGATGGACTACACGCCCGGCGCTTTCCGCACGGTTTTCAAGAAAGACTTCAAGGCGACGCGAACCGAGCCGGTTGCCCTGGGCACACGTTGCCACCAACTGGCGCTGCTCGTGGTGTTGGAAAGCCCGTTGCTCGTGCTGGCGGACCATCCCGCCGCTTATCGTGGCCAGCCGGGGATCGAGTTTGTCAAGCAGGTGCCCACTACCTGGAACGAGACGCGGGTGATCCAGGGGCAAGTGGCCGACTACATCACGATCGCGCGCCGGCACGGCCGCGACTGGTATGTCGGCACCTTGACCGATTGGGACCCGCGGGAGCTGAAGATTCCGCTGAGCTTTCTTGGCGAGGGAAAGTACATGGCTGAGATTTACTCCGATGCCCCGCCGGCTGACCGGTTGCCAACGCATGTCTCGATCGAGAAGAAGATTGTCACGGCCGCGGACACGATCCTCGCTCGGATGGGGCCCGGAGGAGGTCACGTGATGCGGCTGGCGCCCGCCCCGGACGGAGTGGCTCGCAGGAGGCAGAGTAGATGAAGCGTGCACAATTCCGGTGGTGGGCGGCCCTGGCCGGGGCCGCGGTCTCGGGATCCGCCTATCTATGGACTGCTTGGACTGCTCGAGCGGGCGACGCGCCGATTTCGGTCGCCGGATTAGAGAAAACGGTCTCCGCCAGGCTGATGTTTGGTCTTAAGCGCCTGACGCCACTGCGGTGGGATGGCGAGATCCGTGTCGACAAAGGGCGTGTGATACGTCTCAACGGGGTGCACTTCGAGGAACGGGACACCATCCTGGGTCCCAACCGCTGGCTGCTGACCACGCGCGTCACCAACTATGCGGACTCCAGCATGCCGCGCGGGTACGACCCGGTGCACACGCGGCCCTACGCGATGATTCCTAATGGTGTCGTGGCGACGATCGAGGCCGGGCCGGCAGCTCAGGCGGAGATCCGGACCGAGTCGGGCAGCTTTTCGTTCCGTTTGGGGGAACTGCAATTGGGACGGCCGAAAGCCTTCCTTGACGGCGAGGCCAGCGCCGAACTGATTCCCACGACCATCGATCTGACCAGGCAAGAAGGCGTCAGCGACTACCCGGCGCTGGCGGTGGACCGCAGCGGGGACGTTTGGGCTACGTGGATTACCTACGCGGATCGCAAAGATGCGGTATGGGTTGCCCGGCGATCCTCCAACGGCTGGGAGACGCCCGTTCAGGTGACTCCCCCCGAGCATGACGACAACTTCCGCACCGCCATCGCCGAAGACGCCGCCGGACGCCTGTGGGTCGTCTGGTCAGGCAAACGGAACGGAAAGTGGGGCTTGCATTCCCGCTATTTCGCCGGCGGGAAATGGTCGGAGGCGGAGGTCCTGACCGGAGACAGCGGAGCGAATTTGTATCATGTGCTCGCGCGCGACGCCAGAGGGAGACTACACCTGGTTTGGCAGGGATTTCGGAATCGGAAGTCGGAAATCTTGTGGCGCGTGTGGGATGGCCAGAATTGGTCGCCGGAGACAAGGGTCAGCAACGGGGAAGGAGACAACTGGATACCCGCTGCCGCCGCCGACTCGAAAGGCAACCTCTGGATCGGGTGGGATGGCTATGAGACGGGCGATTTTAACGTTTATCTCCGGCGTGTGGACGCGGCGGGCAGGCTTGGCGAACGTATACAGGTTACGCGGTCGCCGGTATTTGACGCCAACGTCTCGCTGGCGGTCGATCACCAGGACCGGCTGTGGATCTCCTGGGATCACGGCGAGGCAAACTGGGGCAAGGACTGGACGAGCCAGCGCTTTAAGCCAGGCGGCGGCGCCGGGCTGTACCGCTGGCGCAAAGTTCGCGTCGCCTGCCTGGACGGCAACCGGCTCAAACAACCCGCCGGCGACATCATGGATGCCGTACCGCCCGAGTACAAGGACTATTTTCAGATGGCACGGTTGCAGCCCGACAGCCAGGGGCGTATCTGGGCACTGGGCCGCTCGCTGACGACCACGACCGTGCGTGTCAACAATAATTGGGGGGCCGGCGGGCGCTGGGAAGCGCTGCTGACCCGCCTGGATCAGAACGGTTGGATGCCGGCGATCCGACTCGACGCCACCGCCGGGCGCAACGATGTGCGCGTCCACAGCCTGATGGACCCGAGCGGAAAACTGTGGTTCGCCTGGTCGCGCGACGGCCGCCCTTTCGGAACCGACTCGCCGCGCAACCGGCGTCCGGAACCCGGGAAAACCGCGGTCAGCTACACCGTCATCGAACCCTCCCCAGGGCGGGAAAATGTGCGGCTTGTTCCGTTCGCCGAGCCCGCCATGTCAGTGAAGCCAGTACATCCTAACGAAGCCGAGGATGTTACAGCGATCCGATCTTATCGCTACCAGGTCGGCGGGAAGCGTTACCGGATCCTGCGAGGTGACCTGCACCGGCACACCGATATTTCCTTCGATGGCATCGGCGACGGTTCGCTGCTCGACTTTTTCCGCTATGCATTTTCCGCCGGCCAATACGATTTCATGATGGTCGCCGACCATCAGTACGGCGGAGCCAGCGGCATAGGTTTGGAATACAACTGGTGGCGGACCGAAAAATCCGAGGACATCTTTTTGGTGGAGGGGCGTTTTTGGCCGCTTTTCGGCACCGAGCGCAGCGTGCCGTATCCCAACGGACACCGGAACACCATTTTCGCAAACAGGGGCCACCGCGAGTTGCCCATTTCTCGCGAAGAGGCGGCGGGCAAATTGAATACCGGCCCGCTCCTCTACCCATACCTGCGGAGCAAGGGCGGCATAACGACCTCGCACACTCCGGCCACCGAGCAGGGCACTGACTGGCGGGACAATGACCCGGAGCTGGAACCGATAGTCGAGATCTACCAAGGCCTCCACGCCTCCTATGAGTACGAAAACGCGCCGCGCGCCGAGACGCCGGACCGGCGCTATTTTCATCATGGGGAACCGTGGCGGCCGGCGGGTTTCGTGTGGAACGCCTGGGCCAAAGGTTTGAAGTTGGGCGTCCAGGCCAGCGCCGACCACATCGCCACGCATGACGCCTACGCTTGCGTTCTGGTGGATGAGAATGCGTTGCACAGCCGCCAGGACATCATCGACGCAATGAAGGCCCGCCACACATACGCCGCCACCGATAACATCATTGTCGATTTCCGCATTGGTGATCATATTATGGGGGACATTCTGACAGCCTCCCAGCCGCCGGTCCTGAAGGTGAGAGTCATTGGCGCCGGCCCTCTGGCCCGGGTCGTGGTGATCAAGAATAACAGGCTGGTCCACGCAGTCGAACCCGGCCAGAAAGAAACTGCTTTCGACTTCCGGGATAACGATTTCCAGAAAGGCGAAAGTTACTATTACGTGCGCGTCGAGCAGGTCGATGGATCCCTGGCGTGGTCGAGCCCCATCTGGGTGAAGAACGAGTGAGAAGTTGTGCCGGAGGCGCCACAGGCGCTGGCGCGGGCCCAGCGCACAGCGCATTTGACGTCCCGCGTCCGGCCGGGATTCCCCTTGCGATACGCGACATTCTCAACGACGGTCCTGTCAGGATGTGTCCCGGCGGCGGCTCCCTGTTGTGGCTTGGCGAAGGATTTCACTCCAGCTTTCTGAAGCCGTGGTCGAAATAGCGCATGCGCAGATTCACCTCCCAAATCCTATTTGTAATGGACGAACATCGGGCTTGACCAGGCGAGCATTTGATCGTCCTGCTGCAGGCGAATGTAGTAGTAATGATGGCCCTTCCTTGAGTCCCTGTCTGTAAATTCGAACTCCACATTCTGTTTCCCGGGTTCGGTCGAATAGATGACTTTGCTGTCTTTGATGACATCCACCTTGGCAATGGCGCGGGTGCCGCGCGCCTTGACCCGCAGCGGCAGGCTTCGGGTGAGCGTGAATTCGTCTCCCATGAAGTGATCGCCCATGCGGACCTCCAGAAGGATGTTGTCCATCGCCCCGTACGTGTGCCGCTTGCGGATGGCGTCCAGAACCCCGACTCGGGACAGGTCGTCTGTATAGACCATGGCATAGGAGATATGCGTCGAATTGTGGTCCGAACTGGCGATGATCCCAAGCTTGTACCCCTTGGCCCAAGCGTTGGAAACCATGCCTTCAGGCTGGTGCCCCACCCGCTGCATGAGACCCTCGTCTTGCGGCGCTACGTTGACCAGGGGCGCGCCAAGCTGTTCGTAGCTGCTCCGATTCCCCTGGTAGATCTCCACCACCGGCTCCAGATCCGGATCGTTGTCGCGCCAGTCGGTCCCCTGGTTGGTTCCCGAGGTATGAGAGATGGCGATAGCGTTTCGACTTCGAATCTCTTCGTACAGCAATTTCGTGTCGTTAACCGCCAGTTCATTGCTGTAAGGAGGGTCCTCTGCTAGCCCCGGTGGTATTGGAAGGCCGAACCTTCGCACCCCGGCCTTCAAGAAAAATGGAGTAATCCTCGATTCCGAGCGCCTGGCGAAGAAGATGTTTCGGTGACCATTCGGGAACTGCGCACTGCGTTCGTAGCCGAAGATCCCGGCATAGGCGCCGGGCACATGGTACATGTCCGTCAACTTCTGGGTGTACCACCACCAGTACGGCCAGAGCCCGCCTTGGTGGTCGGTGGCAGCCCCGAAATCCATCGCCGCGACATCGATCATGTAGCGAAAGAAATCCTGCAGCGAACCGTCGCCCGAGCCCCCCAGATCGTAGCTCAATTCGGTGTGCCGGTGAAAGTCGCCGCGGAGGATCCGAAACTTCCGTCCCCCGAGTGTTGCCGTGTAGGAGCGAATCGCTCTCACATCGGCGGCCTCATCGGCGTGGCCTGTCTTTGCCTGAATGGATTCTGCCTCTGGCTCCCGGAGCGCTACGGATTCTTGGCGGGCCGGCGCGGAAAGCATGCCAGCGTAAACCTGTTGCCGGATAGGGCGGTGGTAGTTAGCGGGCCGGCGGTTGTCGGTCGGCCATGCCAGCCATAAGCTGTTTTCAGCGCTCAGTGCTCCACTGATCCTCGTACTGGGTCGGCCCTTGCTGTTCGGCAACGGAATCGCCTTCAACCAGTCGTTTCCGGCCAATCGCGTGATCCAATACTCCCAGTAGTAGCGCGGCCTTCCTGCGCCGTCGCCCCCCGCCCCGCGAACTTTCGCGGCTACCCACACCGACCCGAGCCCATCGGAAAAAACGTGGGGATGAAAGGCATACCCGGACTGGAAGGCCTCGGCCAATCGCGCCGCAGGCTCACGCCACTGCCCGCTCGCATAGCACTGGATCCGAGGCTCGCGAAATCCGCCGAGCTGAACGCCGGGCGCCCGACCCCGAACTTTATACCCTTGATCCTTTCCCCAATTCGGTGCGCCCGCCTCCCAGGCCACCCAGACCCGATCCGACGAATCGACGGCCACAGTGGCCCTCGCTTCGAAGCGGGGCGTGCTCGCCACCGCTATCTCCGGGCCCTGAACTTCAACGTTTCGCACCTGGGAGAGGAACACATCGTAGTCGCCGTTCTTGTAGCTGTCGTAAACTACCCACGCTGTTCCCTTGCTGTCGATAGCCACCGCCGGCTCCCAATCATTCGCCGCGCGGTTGGTCACTCGCACCTCGGGCGACCATTTCTCGCCGTCGAAAGTCTTTAAGAAGATGTTGCTGTGCCGGCCGCGGAAACCCTGCCAAACCAGGGCGAACTGGCCCTTGCCATTCGAAGCGAGCCGCGGGTTGATGTCCGGCAGGGGATCAGATGTCAAACGCTCCACGGCGCTCCATTCCTGATTGCTCGGGTCGAAACGCCGGGCATAAAGATCCCAGTTGCCGTTCACCTGTTGGGACCACACGACCCACACCCGGTTGGAAGCGTCAACGGCCACCTGCGGGAGAAAGCTGTCTCCACTGGTGTTGGGGACCCACTGGATGCTGTCCCACCTGTTCTCCCGGAAACGCCGGAGGGCAACATCGTCGCGATCACCCACAAAGCTGAGCCATGCGACCCACACTGAGCCGTCCGGCGCCGTGGCAATCGAGGGCAGGTCATCCTGTCGGAACTCGTGGCCGACAGCGGTGGCGGCAATCTGCGCCTCTCCAGCCGGTAGTTGCGAAGAGGCCGCCAGCGCCTCGCCAAAAACCCTCTCGGGCCTGCGCACCGCCCGCCAACCTGCAAGAGCGAGAACCACGGTGGCAGTTGCTAATGCCAAAAGGCGTCTCAGGGGCATAACTCGTCTCCAGAAACGGCGCGAGGCCTATCCTGGGCCCCGGGGATCCAGGGCCGCTTTGAAATCGGGCGCAGGCGGCATGGGCCTCACTCGTCGAGCCATCGCAAAGAAACTTCCTTGAGATTCATCACCGCGGCGCCGGGTTTGCTGAGGGCTTTCACGGTCAGCGTCGATCTGCCGGCTTTCAGCGGGAACCGGCCGAGCCGAAGTCGCGCCCAATGCATTTCGGGGTAGACGTTCTCGGGAATGACGCATTTGCTCGGTTTGCGGGTCATCGGGGTGGGCTGTGTGATCGTGGCCTGGAGACTCTGGCCCGCCGCGCTGACAGCAATCTTTGCGCCAACGTCGCCTTGCGGGCAGAGATAGCTGAGCGTGACTTCGTACTGGCCGGCGCGAACAACGTCGATGTCCCAATACACGGAGTCTTCGAGGCGGTTCCAACCGGTGATCCAGTCGTGCGCGTATCCCACCCCGCCGTGGAATCTTAGGGCGCCGTGAAAGTAACTCTGCGGGGCCGGCAGGATCACCGGGTTTTCTTCGGCGTAGCCGGCGGGAATCGGCCGGCGGTGGAAACCCCGCTCGCCGAGAGCCTCGCGATACCAGGCTTCGTAGGCAGACCGCAACTCCGTTACCTTTTGCGGATGCTTACTGGCGATGTTGTTCTGCTCGACGGGGTCCACGATCATATCGTACAGCTCTTCTCCATTAACCAGATTGAAGCGTTGTGTTCGCACGGCGCCGGGATACATGGACGCGGGGTCCTCCAGGCTCTCGCGGTGCGTGAAGACCATGCGCTCAGGCCAGTTTTGCCGCTCGCCGAACAACAGCGGCCGCAGGCTGCAGCCATCAATCCGCAGCCCCTTCGGCTGGACGACGCCACATAGATCGAGAAGAGTCGGGAAGACGTCAATGTGAGCGGCGATTGTGTTGACGCGCTTGCCCGCTTCCAGACGCTCCGGCCAGCGGATGAAGAATGGCGCTCGCACGCCGCCTTCATAAACGCTTCCCTTAGACCCGCGCAGGCCCGCGTTGAACCGCCGCCCATTGGGACCGTTATCGGTCAAGAAAATCACGATCGTGTTCTTGGAAAGACCGAACTGATCCAGCCGGGCCAGCAACCGGCCGATGTTCTCATCCAGGTTGGTGACCATTGCGTAGACCGCGGCCGTGGTCCCCGGCAGTCTGGCTGCTTCAAAAGGGCGGAAATAGGATACTGGCACCTGGAAGGGAGAGTGGGGCGCGTTGTAGGCCAAATAAAGAAAGAAGCGCCTCTCGCGGTTGCCCTCCAGGAACCGGATCGATTCGTCGGTGAGCGCGTCAGTGACATATCCCTTGGTCTGGACCGGCTTGCCGTTGCGCTCCAGCTCGGAATCGAAATAATTCATCCAGTGTCCGGTGCGGAATCCCACAAATTCATCGAATCCCTGGCCATGGGGGAGGTAGGGGTAATGCTCGCCGAGATGCCATTTCCCGAACAGCGCGGTACGGTATCCGGCGCCGCGGAGAGCTTCGGCGATAGTGGTCTCGCCGGTATGCATGGTTTCCCGGCCGTGGGTCACGCCATAGACGCCGCACCGCACGTTGTAACGTCCGGTCAACAGACTCGCGCGCGTCGGCGCGCAGACGGGGGAGACATAGAAGCGGGTGAACTCGACCCCCTGGCGGGCCAGCTTATCGAGGTTCGGCGTCTTCAGGTGCGGATTGCCGTGCAAAGAGAGATCGCCGTAGCCCTGATCGTCGCTCATGACGAGCAGGACGTTGGGCGGCCGGCGGGTTTGTCCCGAGCCGGGGGCTGATAGAGCCATGGTCCCGCCTGCCAGGGCCGTCATCCATTCGCGTCGGGTGAGATTAGGACTCTTCAGCGTTGGCCGTCCGGGCGCCGCTTCAGAAGCTCTTCGGCCGCGCGGACTTGTCCTTCCGAGCCTGCCGCGCGGCGGGCCGCGGCTCCACCGTCAGGGTCGACTTCCCAACGCACGACATACTCCTGCGTGACCGGCTTGCACCACTTCTCCGAGCAGGCAAAGTAGCGGAAGACGATCCGCGCGGGCTCCTTCGAGTTGCCGCGGTCGGCGTCCACGAGAAACTCCCGCGGGTCCGCGTCGGCCTCCGCCTCCACTTTCGGTCCCTGTCCTTTGCTGGGCGAAATCTGGACGCCCTCGGGGGGATGGAACTCGTACTGCACGGGGGCTACCAGATTGTTCCAGTGCACGCCATACAGCGGGTCAAGATGAAAACCGAGGTAGAGCTTCCCTTTGCCGGAGCGAAGGAAATTCCCATCAGCCTCGACACGCGGCTTAACGTAGAATGGCTCCTTGCTCTTTTGAAGCTGGGGCTCGATCCTCAGCGCCAGGTACCGCTCCGGGAGCTTGACCCGCGGGACGATGCCCGTAGGAGCATGCTTCGGCGGCGGCTCCACCTTCAGGTTGAGGTCCGACACCTTGGTCGGGTTCTCCACTGGCCCCACCAGCTTTTCCAAGTCCTTGCGCAGGGCGTCCGGATCGCTCCAGCCGCGCTTGCGAACGATTTTGCCCTCCGGATCGAGCAGGTATTCCGAGTTGGGAGCATCACCAGTGGCGTGCTTGAGCTCGTTAGACATGGTGTCGCAGACCCAGGGAATCTCCGTGCCGAGCGTGCGCCGGGCTTCCTTGATCTGCATCAGGCGCTCCTCGAGGGTGACCGGCGTGACGTAGCCGTGGAGCTCAGGGTGCGCCAGCGCCTTATACAAGTAGAAGAATTGAACGCCCTTCGGCGCGTAATCTCGATAGACCGTCTCCAAACTGGGGACGTTTTTCCGGAAGGGCGGTCAAGTCAGGCAGCCGTTGACGATGACTGTGTACTTCCCCTTGAGGCTTCTGGTGTTGAACCGCTTGCCCTCGGCATCGTGAATGTCTACCTCGGGGAAGTGGTCACCCACTTTCAGGCGGAACGCCTGAAACCGGTCCTCCAAAGCCTCCCGTGCGGACTTGCCCTGCGTGGGTTGAGCCAAGGCCACGCATATCGTGGAAAGGGCTGCAAGGAGCGCCGCTGCAGTTTGCGAGAATCTCATGTTCACCTCCTGTATTTCTGTCTGTTCCTACCTCTCGGGCCTGCTCGCCAGAGTTCTGTGTTTGCAAGACGCCACACTACCCAGCCGCGCCGCAGCCCCGCCGACTCGATCCGATCTTTGATCCGGCGGATCTCCGCTTCCGTCCATGGGCCCGGGGAGCGGCCGACATCGCTCGAGCGCGGGATGACGCGGCCCGCCGGCGACCAGGTGGGAGCACCAGGGCCGACCATCGTCACCCACTCCACCCCCATTTGCCGAATGAATGCCAGCGAGGCATCGGAAAGGTCGAGCGCCCGCAGTGTGAGCTTGAGCTCGCCCTCCAGAGTCGCCGCCGCCCGCAACACTAGCCTGCTACCGGTCGCGGCGCCGATGCTTTGCAACAACCGTCGTCGGGACACTTGCGCTGGCATGGCAGTATCTGAGCACCCACCCCTTAGCCGCTTGGAAGGTCCTCTCAAGCATGGGTTAGCTTCCTTCCTGCGGTTCCAAGCCTCTCAACGGAGGAGCTTCAACCCGAACTGCACGATCCGGGGCTGGTTGGCTTGCGCGCTCACCACCCCAAACAACGGACTGCCGAAACTGGTGTTCGGCACGCCGAATTTCGGCGTGTTCGTTAGGTTGAAGAACTCCGCCCGGAATTGCAACTTCAGCTTCTCGGTCAGGCGGGTGGCTTTAGCCAGGGTAAGGTTCAGCCCAATCTCGCCGTCCGACCGGCTGTCGGAGAACGTGCGAGGCGCATTGCCGAACCGGAACGGCTCGGGATTGCTGAATTGAGAGGTATCAAACCACTGGGTCGGCGCGGGGTTGGATAGTTTCGTCTTCACGCCAGACCAGTTGGGTCGCTGGCCGCCGCCTTGCGAAAACGTGGTGTTCACAGCCGAGGCTACGCCGAGCGGACCGCCGCTGAAAGCCGAAAAGATCGCGGCCACCTCCCAACCCGTCAGCAACTTCTCGCTCACTCCCCGGAGGTTCTTGCCGACGGGCAACTCGTAGACCGGGTTGATCACCAGGCGGTGAGTCTGATTGAGCGACGACACCGCCCACTCCGAGCGAAGGTCGTTCCAGTTTTGGATGTTCCCGCCGCCCAGCGCCTCGCCAGCCCACGCGCCGGTTCCCATATCCATGAGCTTCGAGAAGGTGTAAGCACCATGGAGCAAGAAACCCTGGCTGTAACGTTTTTCAACCTTGACTTGAAGCGAATGGTACGAAGACGAGCCCCAATTTGCGTTGGTGGAAGTGGCGGCGTCGAAGTGAGGGAACGGTCGCAGCAGTTGTGCGCGAGAAACGGTTCTTTGCGAGAGGGGCCCAGACGCAATCTGCCCGAAGAACGGGTTAGGCGCCTGCGCCCGAAGCTCCTGTCCAAGCGCGAGAGCGGCATCGGGAAGCTGGTTCAGCGTCCGGCTGAGTGGATACTTCAAGCCGCGGCTGCCGGCATATGCCACGTCGAAGAGGATGCCGCCGCGCAGTTGCTGCTGGATGTTGAAGTTCCACTGGCCGGAGTAAGGCTTGCGGTTGCCGCGATCATAAAACGAAACCCCCTGTCCGAGGAGCGTGGCCGGCCCGAGCTTGCTGCCCGTGGGTTGGGTGATCCCATCCGGGTAGGGATTACTTAACGTGTTGAGCGGGGTCACTCCATCCAGACTGGTAACCAGCGTCGTGGTGGCCGAGAATCCGCTGGTCCCGAAGCCAATGTCCGTCGTCGAACCAACGAAGATCCCGGCGCCCGCTCGCAACACCGTGTGCGGGGTGGCTTTGAAGGCGAATCCGACCCGGGGCGCGAGATTGTTGCGGTCCGGTTCGGCCTGGGACCGGGAGGCGCCGTTGACGCCGACGAACGTCAGCGCGCCGCGCAGATCGAGCCCCGGAGCATTCAGCGGCGGCCTGAGACGGTAGTCGAAGTTAGTAAGCTGGTTGAACCGGTCCGTGAGGGGCGTCTCGTAGTCGTAGCGGAGCCCGAGATTGAGGGTCAGCCGCGGCGTGACCTTGAAGTCGTCTTGCAGGAACAGGCCGTAGTAGATGACCTGCTGGGCCGGCGCAGGGGTTATGTTCACCGAGCCGCTGCCCACACCGAGCAGAAACGAGGCAAGCGCTAAGCCCGCTGTGGCGCTGGCCCGGCTCGGGTCCGGTCCTTGCGTCCACTCATTGCTGAAGGAAAACAGCCTGCCCACATCCGGGAACTGGTAGGGATTTAGCCGGACGCACCAATACTCAAAGCCCGTCCTCAGGTTGTGTCGGGCCAGCGATTTTCTCAGGTTTGATTGCCAGGCCCAGGTGTCCGACCCGGAACGAATCACCCCGGTGTGACCGAGATCGCCGAAACCGGTGACGCGGATGCCCGGAAAGGCGAACGGCTCTCCCATTTGCCGCGCCAGTCCCGCGGGAAACCCCAGGGTCGTGATG
Organism: Acidobacteriota bacterium; assembly: GCA_016201195.1. Lineage (GTDB taxonomy): Bacteria > Acidobacteriota > Terriglobia > Bryobacterales > JACQDG01 > JACQDI01. The sequence goes on from JACQDI010000021.1 coordinate 28,651, forward strand.
TCAAAGCCATTGCTGTACGGCGTGCGGAAGTTCGTCACGCGGGAGTAAGAGGCGCGCCAGGTGGCCAGCAGAGTGGGAGTAAAGGTATAGACATCTTCTACGACGACGTTGCGCCGGCCGAAGGACTGGGGCCCCGAGGTTGGCGTCGAGATCGTGTACTCACGGCCATATGCGGGAGCCACAAGCGTTGGCGTGTCGTCGTAGGAAAAACGTGCGAAAAATCGGTGCCGCTCGGGAAAGTAGTGGTCCACCCGGAAGCTGACCGTGTCTTTTCGGATGCGATCGGCGTCGCTGCTGCGGGAAAAGTTCTGGACGCCGGTGACCGGATCACCAGAGGTGTTTGGTGGAGGATAGAATCGCGAGATACTGCGCGCCACCGGGTCGATTCGACTCACCGGGATGACGTTGCCGGGAAAAGGTGTGCGGATGAAGCCGGAGCCGGCCGGGTTGGGTCGGGTCGAGAAGGGATCGAAGATCTGGATCACCTGGTCGGCGGCATTCCGCGTGGCGCTGAAGTCGCCGGCCAGTTGCGCGGCGGTCGGCATCGTGGTGGTCACGGTAACGCCGGTGGCGAGGCGCACAAACTCGGCGTTGCCGAAAAAGAAGGTCTTGTTGCGGCCGTCGTAAGCCCGCGGGATGACCACCGGGCCGCCCGCTGAGCCGCCGAACTGGTTCATCCGAAAGGGCGGCCGGCGGGTTCCGGCGCGGTTAGCGAACCAGTTGTTCGCGTTGAGCTTGTCATTCCGAAGGAACTCGTAGAGAACAAAGTGCGGATCATTGCTACCAGCCCGCGTCACCACGTTGAAGACTCCCCCGGCGGCCCGGCCATACTCGGCGCTGAAGCTGTTGGTCTCAATCTTGAACTCTTGGAAGAAATCCGGGTTCGGGAACAACACCGGGCCGTTCGATGCCGAGTCGGTATTGGGCGCCCCGTCCAGCAGGAACAGATTCTGGTTAGCCCGCGCGCCATTGATGGAGGCAAACTGGGTATTGGCCAGATTGACCGGCAGGTTGTTCCAGCTGGCCGGGGCTCGAACCCCCGGAACGAGATTGGCCAACGCGTAAGGGTTGCGGCCCAGCAGCGGCAGCTCGGTGATTTGCTTGCCGCCTACAATCTGGCCAAGCGTGGAGGTTTCGCTGTCCAGCAGCACGGCTTGCGCGGAGACCTCCACGGATTGGGTGATGCTGCCCACTTGCAGGGTGACGTCCAGCCGCGCCACCTGTTGCACGGCGAGCCGCAAGTCCAAGTGCCGGACGGGCGTAAAGCCCTCCTTTGTGATCCAGACGTTGTAGGTCCCCGGCGGAACCGAGGGGAAGTGGTAGTAACCTTCCTGATTCGTTTGGTTTCGGGTCTCAACGCCGCTCTCAGCGGACTTCACGCTGACGGTCACTGCAGGAACAACCGCGCCACTGGGATCGGTGACCCTGCCGGTTAGCTGCGCGGTCTGGGCGTTCACAAGCAGCACATTGACGGAAACAAACGCCGCCGTCGAAAGTATGCGGGAAAGAATTCTGTGGTTCATGCCCTTCTCCTCCTGGGCGCCCGCCCCGGGGGAAGTCATACGTACACGTAACCCTTGGGAATAGTACCTCCCTGTCCCCTTCCGGTCAAGGGGATCTCGCTGGGGGCGCTGGGGGGGCGCGACATGGAAGATCCCTGCCCGCCGCAGGGTGGTCTCTGGGCTGGAAGTGAGGATGCGAGCCCGAGCAATAACGCGACCAGACAGGGTATGCGTCGAAGCCCTTTCACCATTGTGCGGCCCCCTTCAATTCTTGGCGCACCACCTGGTGTGGTAAGCCCGGGCACCCTGATGAAGTTGCTGATTTTCTGGTGAATCGCATCCCGGCGGCGTTCACGGCCAACCTCCTGCTCCCGGCGAGCTGGTACCCACCGCAAAATTGATACGTCTACGTATTCTCTGGAATTGTACACCTTAGCTTAGGGGATGTCAATTATAAAAGTTGACCGACTGGCCCAGGAACGTGTCGAGGCCCAGCGTGTTGCCAACCGGCTGGAGAATGCCGCCGGGAAACGGGTTGCTTAACGTAGCCGCAGGCGTCAGAACCGGGCTCAACAAAGCGCACGTAAGTCCTCCGTCGCTCTGGCACTGCTCGGAACGACGCGCGGCTGGCGCTACAGTGCCACGGAGCAGCCGGGCACCGCCGGGACGTCGCCCAGCCCCGGCGTCGTAAGCATAGCCGTGGGCCGCAGCGGGACCTGGTGAACCAGGGTGGCGTCGACTGGCTTGGGCTTGGTTTTCAGGCGGGTTTCCAGGTATTTCTGCACTTTGGCGAAGACGGCTGCGGCCTCTTCGGTGCGGTGGTCGCCCCAAAAGGCGAAGCAGTGCGGCTGGCTGGGAACCGCAAACTCTTGCACGTCTTTGCTGGCCGCCTTCAGCTCCGGAACCAGGATCTGCTCGTTGACGCGGTTGATCAAGTGCTGGTCACTGTGGACGATCAGGATGGGGCAGCGGATCTTGCGGACCTTCGCACGGGTGAATTGCTGCAGCTCGGGTGTGTAGTATTTCTTCGGCTCGACCCAAATCGGCCGTGCGTCGGCGGGCGTGTGCAGCGGTCCGGACTTCGGCGTGCTCTTGTTCATCATGCCGGCGAACAGATCCCCCGCGGGTTCTTCGGCCACAATGGCGGCCAGCGTCTCCTCGCCGGCGACCTCGAGCGCCAGGCTGCCGCCGCCGCTGCAGCCGTACACGACGACACTGGCCGGATCCACGCCCGCAAGCTTTTTCGCATAGCGCACCATGGCCAGGCAGTCCACCAGGGCATCGGTCGACTGCGGATCCTCATCCCGCCTCCGAAACGTGGGGGCCAGGATCACGTACCCCGCCGCCAGAGCCCGGCACTGAGTGGGCGCGGCCAGCGACCACTGTTTCAGCGAACTGACCGGACGAGGCGTGAGGCCGCCGTGCAGGAAAATCATCACCGGAAGCTTCCCTGCTCCCGGCGGCCGCCGCAGGATGGCGGTGGCTTTGTTTCCATCCGGCGTCTCCACCCAGATCTGCTCGGCCGGGCTGGTCTGCTCTGAAATCTCGGGACTGGTGATCCCCGCGCCCGCGCGGCACAGCCCGGGTATCGCGGCCGCAGCCGCGGCCAGCAGTTCTCGTCTCGTCATCGATTCTCGTATCCGCATCACACCTTCCTCCCTTCTGGTTTTCAAAGTCAATGCTGTTGCCTGAAGATTGCTCACGGCGCATCAAAGACGAAGCTACTGCACGAGACTCATCCATACCGTCATGTGCGAGACGCCGCGATTGGCCCAAGCGTAATAGGGGATCAGCCGGATACGCAGCGGGTGATACCGCGCCGGGCTCAAGAATCGGTACAGCAGGCCAGCCCAGTTGCCGTCCTGCCAGTACCGCGCCTCTCCTTCCAGCACGGTGATGCCCCCAAGCAAAGAGGGCTCGTGGCGCGGCTCGAGGCGGATATCGGCAGGCAACGCCACGTGCTCGACGCGCACTCCTTCGGGCAAGTCTGGCGATTCTAGGCAGTAGACAATCGGCCCGCGCTCCACAGCCGCCTGTCCCCGCAACTCTTCCACGAGCGGGTTGGCCACAACGAGCCTCGGCTTCATCGGTAGAGCAAGGTCGATCCGGTCGCCCGCCCTCCACAGTCGGCTGACTCTGCAATACGTGCCTGGCCGCGGCGCGGAGTCGGCGACGGGCTGACCGTTGACCTGGACCGTGGCGCCGTCGGCCCAAGCCGGGATGCGAAGCATGATATCCAGAGGTTCACTGCCCGCCTCCTGGACGGTAACACCGATTTTGCCGTCCCACGGATAGTCGGTCCGCTGGGCCAGCACGACACTCGTTCCCCCCGGCAGCCTCGTCTTGAGAAGGTTGCTGCCATACAAGTTGACCCACACGGCGTTTCGAGAGACGCTATAAGCCCACTCGTGCACCTTGGCAATTGTGCGCACGACGCTCGGAGGGCAGCAAAAACCGTACGGGGTTTTCGTGTTGTCCGTCCATCGCTGCAGGCTGTCGTTGCGCATCATGGGCATCTCCGCCCCGTAGCGGCGCAGCACGTTGGTGTAGAAGAACTCGGTTCCGTTGACGCCGACTCCAGAGAGCATGCTGTTGTAGAGGACGCGCTCCATTACATCGGCATAGCTCGCGTCGCCAGTCACCCCGAGCAGCCGCCAGTTCCACATCGCGTTGGCGATGTTGGCGCAGGTCTCGTTGTAAGCCAGGCGGTTCGGCAATTGATACTCCGTGCCGAAAGCCTCATGCACCGGATCCTGGCGTGACGAGCGGCCGTAATGGATCGCGCCGACGCCGCCGGTGATGCACATCTTCTGCGCGGTCACGTCCCGCCAGATGCGCTCGAGCGCATCCCACAACGCCTGCTCGCCCGTCTCCCCGTAGACGTCCGTGGCACCGGCGTAGAGATATATTCCGGTCACCGCGTGGCCTACCGATTCGGTCTCCTTACGTAGAGGAACGCGGGCCTGGTTCAGATCACTGCCTCCCGGAGCTGATCCCCGCATGTCCACGAAGATGCCTGCCAGCTCGAGATACTTCGGATTCCGTGTGGTCCGATACAGGTCCGCCACCCCCATGATGTTGGATGGGTTGAAGCCGAAGTGGGCCAATTCCACCGGGCGCGGTTGGAAGACGTTGTAAAGGTAGTCGGCCAGTCGGATGGCGATCTCCAGGAAGTTGCGCTTGCCGGTGGCGCGGTGATGGACGCAGGCCGCTGTCATCAGGTGGCCCATGTTGTACAACTCGTGGTTACCGGGTCTCTCCCATCTCTTCCGCCCGGTCAGTTGGATTTGCGTCGAGATGTAGCCATCCGGAGCCTGCGCCTTGCCAATCACGGCGATCACGTCATCCATGAGCCGGTCAAGCTTTTCCTCACGGGTGATCGCATATACGTGTGCGACCGCCTCCAGCCACTTGTACACGTCCCCGTCGCTCCAGTTCTTGCCCTGAAACTCTCCTTTCTGCAGGCCGGCGGCGATGCGAAGATTCGTGAACAGGGCTCCGTTGCCCGGCCTTTGCAGCACCTCCCACATCCGGTGGACCATCACGTTACGGCAGAGTTCGAATTTGTTGAACCAGAATCCCCGGGTCCACCGCGCGTCACCCAGGTCGACGCTCTTCAGCTTAACGAAAGGGCTGTAAGACGTCGCCGTGTCACCGCGGTTCTGGGGCCAAAGGCTGCCGGGAACGCTCAGCAGCCAAAAAAGAGCGATGGGAATGCGTACGCCTTGCTTCGTCATGCGTGGATTCGCCTCCTGCTCAAGTCAGAACGACCACTTCAGCGCGAGCTGCACAATGCGGGCTGCCCTCGCCGACGTAATTGCGCCAAAACCCGGCGCGCCGAATACCGTGTTGGGGCCGCCAAAATTTGGGTGGTTGAAAACATTGAACGCCTCGGCCCGAAATTGAAGACGGTGGTGTTCCAGGAGCGTCGTGTTCTTGACGATGGAGAAGTCGAAATTGGCCACCCCCGGTGTCCGCACATCCGGGAGCGTTCGGGCCGTGTTGCCGAATTTCCACGGTTCCGGCTGCGAGAAGACGGATGTGTCGAAGTATCGATTCAGCCGCTGGGCGACAGAACCGTCGAGCTTGGCGCTCCGGCCGTTGTTGTCCGGGCGCAAGTTGCCGCTGCCCACGCGACCAAGGGTGGGGTTGCTCGCCGTGGTCAGCGCCAATGGAAAACCCGCCAGGAAACTGGTGATCCCGTTCACTTGCCAGCCGCCTAACAACAGAGGGCCCCAGCCGCTGGCCGCGCTCAGGAACGGCTTCCCTGGCCCGATGGGAAGTTCGTAGACGTAGCTGAACACCAGCGTCTGGGAAACTTCCTGAGAAGAGATGGACCGCTCAGAGCGGCGGTTGTTATGGTTTTGATAAGCGGGAACTGAGCCGAGGAACCCGAACCTGCCGGGCGCGCCGTCGTCGATCAGCTTGCCGTTGGTGTAGGCGGCGAGGACCGTCAATCCGTTGGCGAATTGCCGCTCCGCGCGCACCTGCAGCGAGTGGTAGACCGAGGAACCGTACGTAGACTGGCTGCTGGCAAAGCCCGTGAATTGCGGGTAAGGCCGCAACAGCTGACCTTGTGCTATCGTGCTCTGGCCAAGCGACGTATTGGCAGGAATGCCGCCGAAAAATGGATTGGGCACCTGCCGCAGCAGTTCGTTGCCCACATTCAGGAATTGATCAGGGATCTGGTTCCACTGAAGGTCGCCCGCAAGGCGGGTACCCTTACTGCCGGCGTAGGCGGCTTCAATGGCAACCAGGCCGGGCAGGCTCTTCTGAATCGCGAAGTTCCACTGCTGCAGGTAGGAGGCTTGTTGACCGCGGTCCATCGAGGCGACGCCGAGGCCTACGTTGGTCAGGAGCCCTTGGGTGCTTCGCACCGATTGAATGAACCCGCTCGGAAAGGGATCCCGGAGGAAACCGATCGGAATGAATCCGTCGATCGAAGCGACGTGCGGCGTGGTGGACGAGAATCCCTCCTGTCCGTTATAGACCCCCTGTTGCCCAGTTCGCGGCGTGTAGAAGATGCCGTAGCCGCCGCGCACAACCAGGGTGCGCGCCATCTGGTAGGCGAACCCAAACCGCGGGGCCCACCGGTTGAGGGCCATTCCCGCAAGCGTGCGCGAAGCGCCGCCGACTCCAACGAAACCCACCCCGCCCCGCCCCTGACGCCCCAGTGCCGGCGACTGCAGCGGACTCGGGGAATCGAAGTCGAGGAAACTTAGACGGTTATAGCGGTCCGTGAGCGAGCTCTCCGCATCCCACCGCAAACCGAGATTGAGCGTCAGACGAGAACTGGCGCGGATGTCGTCCTGCACAAAAAACGCCAAGTAATAACTCTGGTAATCCTGTGAGTCGCGGAACTCGATCGATCCGCTCGCCACCGTGCCAACCAAAAAAGAGGCGAACGCGTTGCCAGCGGCCGGGCCCCCACGATTCGGGTCCGGCCCTTGCGTGAAGTCGGACGTAAACGAGAATATTCCGCCTCCGTTCACCGGCCGCAGGCCGTGGTAGCGAAACAGCCGCGCGTCGGCACCCAGCTTGACAACGTGCCTGCCGCGCACAAGCGTTGTGTCCCCCGCGGCTGTGTACGTGTTGGCCACATTGTTCAGCAAGGCCGAGCCGACGGCCCCGATGCTGCTCGAGCCGAATCCGATATTTGACACCACCATGCCGGTCACGGTCATCTGTGGAAACACCCTCACTTTCTGCGCGGCCGCATAGGCGGCGGGAAAGCCGAGCTGGGTGATGTCGAAACCAAGGCCCAGAGGTTCGCCTTTGTCGCGAAGGCGCGTGAACCCTAAGCGGAAGGTGGCGATCGTCACCGGCGTGATCGTCCAGGTATCGTGCACGCCCGTATTCCATTGAGTGAATCCCTGCGGTCCCGAGGCCGGGTTTGCGACGTTCCCGAATAGGTTAGGCGGCACGACAAAGGTCGCGTTTCGCGACAGTCGCCCGAAGAACTGGTGAGAGGAGGCAAAGTTGTGATCAATGCGGACGTTCGCCTGATTCGTGGAGAACTTCTCGGGTTCGGTGCTGATGAAGTTGTTGGCTCCGGTGCGGGGATCGCCGGGCAGATTGGGCGGCGGCCAGTACTCAAGCATCTTCACCGCCACCGGGTCCATACGGCTGCGCGGGATGCGATTGCCCGGAAACTGGTCGCGGACGCGGCCCCTGCCGTCCGGAGTAACCAGGGTTGTTAAGGGATCAAACACCTCCGCGAGCTGCCCGGTGCTTGTCTGAAGTCTGGAGAAATCGCCCTGTCGCAGGTCCTCCCTGGGCACCGTGAACAAGAAGGTCTTGCCTGTTCTTTGTCGTAGACCCTCATAACTGACGAAGAAGAACGTCTTGTCCCGAACGATCCGCCCGCCAAGGGTTCCGCCGAATTGGTTGTAGCGAAAAGGGGGCCTCGCTCTGCCCGTCTGGTTGTTGAACCAGTTGTTGGCGTCCAGCTTGTCGTTTCGCAAAAAGTCGTACACGGTCCCATGGAACTGATTACTTCCGGACCTCAGGCTCACGTTGACCACGCCGCCGCCAGTCCTGCCGAACTCTGCCGCGACGCTGTTAGACTGCACCTTGAATTCCTGGGTTGCGTCAATCGAGGGGATGATGGCTAGTTGGTTAAATTGGCCGACCGTGTTTGGGATACCGTCGAGCAGTACCTCGTTGCTCAGAGAGGGTCCGCCGTTGGTCGAGAAGTTGGTCAGTGGAATGTTGTTGCCCGGCAGGCTCGGACGTCCGTAGAACACCGAGCCAGGTGTGAGTGCGACCAGGTCGAAGGGGTTGCGGCCGTTGAGGGGTAGATCGGCAATCTTGCGGTTATCTACAACGGCTCCTAGCGAGGCCTCGGTTGTTTGCAGCAGGGGGACGTTGGCGGTCACCACAACAGCCTCCTTCACCTCGCCCAGCTCAAGGAAGAAGTCGATTTGGGCCCTCTGATTGACATGGAGCACGATGCCAGAGCGGGTGATTGGCTTAAACCCGGACGCCTGAACGCTGGCCTGGTAATTCCCCGGTGGCAAAACGGGGACCGTGTAGTAGCCCAGGTTGTTGGAAGTCGCTTCCCGCTTGGCGCCCGTATCCACGTTCAACAGGGTCACCCGTGCGCCCGGTACGACGGCCCCGTTAGGATCGATGATTCTACCCATCACTTCTCCGGCGGGCGTCTGCGCGAGAGCGCCGAGCGCCCATGCCAGGGACGCAAGAAACACTCTTCCGGTCGAGCGCAGATTACACTTGGGCATAGCAACCTCCCCTCCTCAATCGCCGTGTTACGTATACGTAACGACCGAATTATATCAGCCTTGGTTGGCAAGTTCAAGTCAAAGTCTTGTCTCATGCAAGATGAGCCTGAAGAAGGAGTTTGTTTCTCACACAGAATGAGCCTGAAGGGGGAGAGGTCGTGGATGCTGGGGATTGACCATCCACGTGCAAGCAGGAAAG
>JACQDI010000751.1 GCA_016201195.1 Acidobacteriota bacterium
ATGTTCGTGCTGATGGCGGCGTGGATGGCAGAGAGGTCCGTCTGAAACGCCTGGATGGCGGACGGATTCTGGACAGTAACAAGTTCTTGAGACATAAGGCTCCTTTCAGGCTTTCCTGCTGCGCAGGGAATGAACAAACGAAATCTTGAGAGTGTCGCCGAGCGGCGCCGGCAGCGACAGGCGAACTTCTTCCTCAGTGAAAAGCTTCTGCTCCTGCCCGCAACGCAGCCGCACCTCCTGGGCCACCTCGCGGACGAAGGCCTTGAGTGACTGTGTGTTGTAGTTTGTTGTAGTTCTCCGAGACGTACTGGCCGAGCTCCGACTTCTTGAGAGCGCCAATCACCTCGGCCCGGTCGTTCACGGGGCTGGCGTAGATGTCCTCGGCCAGGTAGACGACGCGGCCGTCGATCTTGAGCGAGTTGACGCCGTCGTTCAAGAACTGCGGAACGAGCGCCTGCTCGATATCATCAAGCCGGGCGGCGATTGCTTTGAGTTCGGAGTCGAGCTGTCTCTTCCGATTTTCAAGAGCTACAAATTCCTTCACTTGTTCCATGTTCATGGGCGGTTATCCTTTGATCTCGGCGAGGATGGCTTGAATCACTTCGGCGCGCCGCTCGAGCGCGCGCATGATCTTCTCGTCCACTGTGTTCCGGGCGACCAGGTGAATGTGCTCGACCGGACGCGTCTGGCCGGGCCGGTGGACGCGGCTGAGCGCCTGGTCGTACTCGCCCAGCGAGAAGCTGAGCGAGTAGTACATCGAGTAGCGTGCCCGGGTGAGATCGACACCGACGCCACCCGATCCGATTTGCACAGCCAGGACCTGGGCCTCGCCTTCCTGCCAGCGTTTCAGGTCGTCCTGGCGGCCAGAAAGTTCGACACTCTGGTAACTCAGTTCCTGGCAGACCTCATGAACTGCATCCATGTCGGCGTGGAACCGGCAGAAGATAACCACCGGCTCATTCGCACCGATGTCTTCGAGCGTGTCCTTGAGCAGTTCTTGTTTGGCGGAGTCGACGCGGTGCAGCTTGCCATCGTCGGTCTTAGCCCAGCCGCCGGCGAGTTGCTGTAGGCGCAGAAGCTTCACCATCGCGTTGGCCGCCGTAACGGTGCCATCCTTGATCTCGGCGATGAAGTCCTCTTCGAGGTCGCGGTAGATGCGGAGAGCCTCGGCCGAGAGTGCGCAGTGGTAGGTAACGTGGGTCTGTGGAGGCAGATCGAGGACGTCTTTCGAGACCCGGCAGGTGATGGTCCGCATCAGGGCTTCGAGTTCTTCCAGGTTCTTGAACGCGGTGACCTGCTTGTTCTGGAAGCCGCCCATGACCGCGTACTTCTGCTTGAAGGCATTGAAAGACGGCCCGAACGGAGTGACGTCGAGGAACCGGAACTGCGCGTAGACGTCGAGGGGCGAGTGCGGCATCGGCGTACCCGTGAGCGCCAACCGGTGCCTAGCGCGAGGCCGCAGGCGCTTGAAGTAGAGACTCGCCTTACCGCCGGGCTTCTTGAGCTTGTGGGACTCATCGGCGATCACCAGGTCCCAGCGCTGTTTCTCTGCCCAGGCGCCGAATGGATCGCGCCAGACCGAGTCGAAGTTGATCACCGCTACGAACGGCCGGCTGGTGGCCTCGGCGAGCTTCAGCTTCTCCTCGGCCAGCTTCTGCTTCTCGGCGACGCTGCCGGCGCCGTCGTCGAGCGTGATGACCACTATCGGTAGCTCGAGGTGACGTTCGATCTGCGACTGCCAGACCGGCACCACACGCAACGGGCACGAGATCAGCGTCCGCATGGCCTTCAGGCCGGCCAGTACCATCAACGAGACCAGCGTCTTACCAGTGCCCATCTCAAGCGCGAGCATCGCCGCGCCCGACCCGCGCGTGAGCCGCTCGATCGCGAACTGGTAGGCTTCGATCTGGTGTCGCCACGGCTTGGTCTTGAGGCCTGCCGGGAGCATGACCGCCGGCTCTGGCTGCTTGGCCAGTGTCACGGCGGGTCTGCCATTGCGCCCGAGCAGCGCCGCGAAGCTCTCGCTCGCTTCCAGTTGCGGGATGGAGGAGCGAATCAACCGCGCGTGGCCAGCCGTGGCCGGATAGAGCCAGACTCGCCGAGTGGCGTCCCACCAGGCGCCCGGAATGTTTCGGCAACGGAACAGATTCACGAAGGGCGTACGTAGAAGGATCTTGCCGCCGGCAACGTCTGCGAAGCTTTGGGTGCGGGCGGCCTCAGGCACAGGCACCTCTCGTGGGGGCCTCGATCAGTTCGCCGCCCGAGGGCCGGCTGTTCAACCACTCGTGTACGTCCGAAGGGGCGTAGCGAACCAACTGGCCGACTTTGCGAAACCGGGGCCCTCGGCCCTCGGCCCGCCAGTAGCGCAGCGTCCCCACAGAGACACGAATCAGCCGCGCCAGTTCCTTTTCGTCCAGCAGTGTTTCGAGTTCGGGTCCGCCCATTCTGCGTGTCCTTCCCGGCTTGGAAGCCGTTCGTTACACGCCAATGATCAGGCAGGAGGCATGTAGGGGGTCAATGTAGGTGATGTAGGTGAAAATGTAGGCGGTTAGGTGCGGGTCTTCTGACCCCGTTGCAACAGCTTCTCGATGCGGATGGCCCTTTCGGAATGGTCAGGGACGACCTCGAACCTTCCAAGCTTCCATTTGTTAAGGTCTTGCCGGTCAACGTTCGCCCAGACGCAGATATCTTTGATACGGCACTTGTGGTTCCGGCAGAAGTCCTTGATAAGCTGCGGCCTTAGCTCAACTGGAGTCGGTGTCAGGGGCTCCTCCACCCGGGCGGCGACCTGGCGGTACAGGTCCTCGAAGACACCGAACCGGATCACCAACCGG
>JACQDI010000752.1 GCA_016201195.1 Acidobacteriota bacterium
AACAAGGTCGTAGCTCGCGCCGGGGAAGCCGACGACCGGATGCCCCTGCTCGCCGGCCGCGGCCCGATCGACGGCCGCGCCGCGGCCTATGTTTGCCGCAACTACGCCTGCCAGAAGCCGGTCACCTCGCCGCAAGAGCTGGCTGCGCAGCTCGGTTTTGCTCCGTAGGCGGTGGGTCGTGGCAGGGCGCAGAGTCGCTGCCGGAGCAGTCGCAGCCATCGTGCAGAAACGCCAGGATGTGAACTTCGGTCCGGTGAACTTCATAGATCAGGCGGTAACGCTGCACGAAAAGCTCGCGAGTGTTTGGATCTTCCAGTTCCGGCGCCCTTCGCCCTCGCTCACCCAGCGTCGCCAGCGATGCCGCTGCATCAAGGGCTTGGATCAGAAGCCGATGAGCAGCGGCTAGGGAGTCTTGCGCGATGTAGCCGACCGCCTCGTCGAGCATCGTACGGCCTGAAGGGTCCACACTACTTCTCGGCGGGGACGAGCCATTTGCGGCGAAGTTCTTCAGCGACCTGCTGCTGTGAGAGTGTACGTCCCGCTTCGACGTCTGCTCGACCGCTAGCCACTGCCTGCACGACGTACAAATGGTAGAGCACGCCTTCCAAGCTGCAGTCGTCTGGAAGCCGGTCCAGTACCGCCCTCACAGTATCTTTAGTTTGCACGAGCGTTTTCCTATTTACAGAGCTGACCCCCACCAGTATAGCGCTGCTTCGCGAGAGCTTCAGATGTCTAACGACTCGGGCGTTCAGCGGCGGGCGCCGTTTGCCCGTCCGCTGCAACGCTTCGTTAGAAAGCCCATCTGCTTTTCACTTCAGGAGCCGGAACCAGTCTTTCAGCGTCAGCGTCAGGCGCAGCACCTCATCCTCAGCCAGAGGACTACAGTGCGCAATTGGCCCGCGAAGCGTATTCAGCCGCGCCATGACGGTTTCGACCGCCTTCAAGTCGTTGAGCACGCTTCCGAACAGTGGCCAACTCGCTTTGATAAGCTCGGACAATTCACCAAAGGTTGTGTAATCCAGCGGCGCGGTCGGCCGCGGGGTGACACCAGATTCCCGCTCGCGCTTGACGCGCTTTTCGACCTCGGTCTGGATCGCGGGAGGGACCCTGGAGGAAGTCCACCATGCGTCTCCTTCGGCAGCCTCCAAAACATCCGTAATCAGTGATCGGATTGATTTTTCTAGGCAGTAAAACACCTCGTAGTGCGACGCCATCTCGGCCGCTTCAGTTCGAACGGACACATCAAATTGGAGGTGGGAATGGTGTTGAGCTTGCGCGCTTTTTCGATTCCGCCCCAGGTCAATACCGAATCTCTGCTCGATCTGATCGAGGTCAGCTTCTAACAACATGTTTGTCATGCCGAATGCTTTGACGGTTCGCTCGTAGTTTTTCATTCTCTGTAATAGGTGTTCCTTCAAGCTCTTGAAAATGGCGTTGAACACCTCAATGTCGGAAGTCGCAGGCAGATGGAGATTGATGGTGTAGGAAAGATTGATTCCTTCCCCAGTAGCCGATTCAAGCTCCCGGGATTGGCGAGCCAGTTGAAGGGCTGTAGGTTCGCCTTGTTGTCCGGGCGACTGCTTGGGTGTTTCTCGCGGCTCCGCCGCCGTGGCCGTAGAAAAGTCAGCCATACCTCTGAGTGCCTTGAAGGTTGCGAGTGTCAGCTTTGTGACCTGGGACTCTTTCTCACCACCGGTCGCCTCTACAATCAGACCGCGCACTTCAGTGTCGGGCAGCGCATGCACGTTTTCGTTCATGGCGAAAAGCGGCGCATATAGTGTTCTCATAGAGTGGGCGACTGCGGCGCGCGATTTCTTCTCGTTTCTGAACTGCTTGTACAGGTCAGTTGGCGTGCCATCATCAGCGACGAGACCCATCTTCTTAATAAACGGAATGGTTGAGCGAGGCGTCCCTCCTTTCAACTCCTGTTTGGTCAGCGCAAGAACCCTGGCGCTCACTCTACGACGAAGCCGCCGCCGGGCCGCTCGCGACCGCAACTCCTTACCTGCTAACAACTTCCACCCATCGAAAAACCTTCCTGCAGGGGCCTCGGGCCCGCCCGTCGGTCAGCCTAAGACCCCCGGTTTCCACCGACATCGGCTTGCGCAGCCGTTCCAGTGGGCTGTGAACCCCCAGCCCGCCACGGTTCAACACGTGCGTGTAGATCATCGTGGTTTCGACGTCCTTATGCCCCAGGAGCTCCTGCAGGGTCCGCGCGAGCATCCCCGTCCACCACTTACATCCCGATTGCTTTTCGAATCGCCGCCACCGTGATCGTCGCCCGGTACTCGACGACCTTCTTCCCGATCTCCACACCCTTCGGCGAGGCGAGGCTCACGCCGTTGATCGAGAGTTTGCCCTTGGCGGCGCGCTGCTTCATGCGCACCGTGTTGGGGTCAACCGTCATCATCTGGGATGAGATGGCGACATCATCGTGGATGCCTTCGTCCACCTGATGGATGCCTTGCGTCTCGAGCCACTTGGCCACCCCAGGGTAGTCATAGTATTCGGGAATGAAGTGGATGGTCGTCCGGCTTCCGGCCCACTTGGCGGAGAGCTCGGCGGCGACCTCCTTCATGCCCTGCTGGTTGCCGCCGCTATCCCCGATGAGGATGATGTGCCGGAAGCCGTGGGTCTTCATACTCGAGGCGATGTCGGTGAGCAGGCGCTGGAAGGTGTCCTGGGTGACGCTGATGCTGCCCGGGTACTTCATGTGGCCGGTGGGCGGGTCGATGTCGCCCTCGGGGACGAAGGCCACGATCGGGGCCACCAGCGCGTTGCCCAGCTTGCGGGCGATGGCTTCGGTGGTGGCACGCAAGATGATGTTGTGCTTGCCGAGCGCCAGGTAGGGGCCGTTCTGCTCGACGCCGCCGGTGGCGATGATGACCGTGGTTTTGCCGGCGCGCATGGCGTCCCGCACCTCGAGCCAGGTCAGCTCTTCGAGGAACACCGAATCGTACCCGTCGATCGGGCGCGGCATGTTGGGATCGGGGGTCATCGGGCTGGGCTTCTGGGCGTAGCCCAGGCAACTCAACAGCAGGACCAATGTTGGTAGGCGCATAGCGGCTCCCATTTCTGCGGCTCCCATTCTGCCATAGGGCGCCGGGCCATGCTATGCTTCGCCCATGCGAGCCCTTGCAGCTTTCTTCCTGATCCTCATGCCTTCTACAGCCGCGGTGAAGATTGAAAAAACCAATTACAAAGGCTGGCCCAACAGCTACCGGATCTCGAACGGCGACGTCGAGCTGGTGGTCACGAGCGACATTGGCCCGCGCGTAATCCGCTACGGGTTCCCCGGCGGCCAGAACGTGTTCTGGGAAGAAACGAAGAGCCTGGGGAAGACCGGGGCCAAGGAGTGGCAGCTCATCGGCGGGCACCGCATCTGGCACGCGCCGGAGGACACGAAGCGCACCTACTCGCCGGACAACGGCCCGGTGGAGGTGAAGATCGAGGGGGCCGTGCTGCACGCCACGCAGCCGGTGGAGCCCTCGACCGGCATCCTGAAGGAGATCCTGGTGCGCCTGGCCCCGAGCGGGACAAGGGTGGAGCTGGCGCACCGGCTCACCAACAAGAACCTCTGGCCGGTCGAGCTCGCCCCGTGGGCGCTGAGCATGATGGCCCCGGGCGGCGTGGGCGTGGCCGGCTTCCCGCCGCGCGGCAAGCATCCCGATATCCTCGCCCCCACGCATCCGCTGGTGATGTGGGCGTTCACCGATTTCTCCGACAAGCGTTGGCAGATCAACAAGAAGTACCTGATGCTGCGCCAGGATCCCAAGAACGCCGAGCCTCAAAAGGCCGGCTTCTTCAACGCCAACACCTGGGCCGCCTACCTGCTCGGCTCCGACCTGTTCATCAAGCGCTACAAGGCCGACCCGGCGCGCACCTATACCGACTTCGGT
>JACQDI010000753.1 GCA_016201195.1 Acidobacteriota bacterium
CGGTTCGATGTTCCGTACCGCGAGCTGAGCAAGCAGGAGCGGGAGCTGGTTGGAGAAGCGATCAAGGCCTTCTTCGCGCGCCTGGAGCGGAAGAAATACAAGATGCACGTGCGCGTGTTCCTGAGCCGCTACCGGGGTTACGGGCAGTGCCCTGAGTGCCGCGGCGGACGGCTGCGCCAGGAAGCGCTGAACGTGAAGATCGGGGGCAAGAGCATTGGCGAGGTGGTGGCCTTGAGTCTGGAGCAGGCCCAGCCGTTCTTCCAGGAGCTGGAGCTGAGCCCGGAGGAAAACGCCATCGCCGACAAGATTCTCCAGGAGATCCGGCAGCGGCTGCGGTTCCTGAACGACGTGGGCCTCGAATACCTGACGCTCGACCGGCTGGCGTCAACGTTGTCCGGAGGGGAAGCCCAACGAATCCAGCTCGCCACTTCGCTCGGCTCGCACCTGGTCGGGGCGTGCTACGTACTGGACGAGCCGTCCATCGGGTTGCACAGCAGGGACACCAAGCGGCTGATCCGGATCCTGGAAGAGCTGCGCGGCCTCGGCAACACGATCGTGGTGGTGGAGCACGACCGGGAGGTGATGCGCGCGGCCGACTACATCGTGGACCTGGGTCCGGGGGCGGGCGAGCATGGGGGCGCAGTAGTGTTTCGCGGTCCCTACTCGAAGCTCGTGGCCAATGGCGGCGGGTCGCTGACCGGCCGATACCTGGCGGGGCAGATGAAGATTCCCGTGCCGTCGCTGCGAAGGCCGGTCGACCGGAAGCAGGCGCTGCGGTTCCACGGCGCCTATGCGCACAACCTAAAGAGCATCGACGTAGCGATCCCGCTGCACGCGCTGGTGACGGTCACCGGCGTGAGCGGCTCGGGCAAGTCCACGCTGGTGCATGATGTGGTGTTCCTGGGGTTGCGCCGGCCCGGGACGATGCTGGTACGCCCGGCGCTGCCGGATGAGAACGAAGAAGAAAAAAGCGGCGAGCCGCGCCTGCAGTGCCGTAAGGTGGAAGGCGCGGAGCTGGTGAACGAAGTGATCCTGGTGGACCAGTCGCCGATCGGGCGGACGCCGCGGTCGAATCCCGTCACGTACCTGAAGGCATTTGACCTGATCCGAGAGATCTTTGCCTCCACACCGGAAGCTCGGCGGCGAGGGTACACACCGGGGCATTTTTCCTTTAACGTGACCGGTGGACGCTGCGAAACCTGCCAGGGTGACGGCACAGTTACCGTGGAGATGCAGTTCCTGGCCGACGTGGAGCTGGTCTGCGAGGACTGCAAAGGGAAACGCTACAAGTCGAGCATTCTGGATGTTCGCTACCAGGGAAGGAACATCCACGACGTGCTGCAGATGACGGTGGGGGAGGCGATGGTCTTTTTTGCCGCTTCCCACCGGCTGACGGCAAGGCTGAAGCTCCTGGCCGACATCGGGCTGGGGTACCTGCGGCTGGGACAATCGGCGACCACGCTCTCCGGGGGTGAGGCGCAGCGGGTGAAGCTCGCGGCGGATCTGGCGCGGGCGCGGTGCGACCGGACGCTCTACATCTTCGACGAGCCGACCACCGGGCTGCATTTCGACGACATCGCCAAGCTGCTGGGGGCGTTCCGGCGCTTGATTCAGAACGGCGGCAGCGTGCTGGTGATCGAGCACAACCTGGACGTGATCAAGACCGCCGACTGGGTGATCGACCTGGGTCCGGAGGGCGGCGAGGGCGGGGGGCGCATCGTGGTGGAAGGGACGCCGGAAAAGGTCGCGCGGTGCGCCGAGTCGTATACGGGGCAGTTCTTGCGGGAAGTGTTGCAGTGATATACTTCAAGTAGCCTGCCGGCGTGGCGGCCGCCGAAACGAGGAGGATCTGGGGAGATTCCTCAAGATGGCGCCGATCGCGGGGAAGATCCCGCTTACGATCAGCAAAGTGAGGACCGAGGTGGCCGCGATACAATAAAGATATGCTCTGGGCGCTGGTAGCGCTGTGGATGCTCCAGGCGGCGCAGTCCGACCTGACCGCGGCGGGGAAGGCGCTCGAAGCGGAGAAATACTCGGAGGCGGCGGCGATTTTAGAGAAGGTGGTGACCGCGGATCCGAAGGATTTTCGGGCGCGGTTCAACCTTGCCTTTGCCTACAGCCAGCTTAACCGCGACTCGGAAGCGATCGAACAATACAGCAAGGTCGTCGAAGAGCAGCCCGAGCTGGCGCCGGCGCGGCTGAACCTGGGACTGCTACTGCTGCGGCAGAAGAAGGCCGCGGCAGCGGTGCCGCACCTGGAGGCGGCCGCCGACAAGAAACCGCAGGATTTTCGGACACAATTCTATTTGGGAGAAGCGCTGCTCGGGGCCGGCCAGCCGGAGCGCGCGGAAGGCGCGTACCGGAAAGCGGCGGAGCTCGACCCGAAATCGGCGGGGGCGGCGCTGGGCTTGGGACGGAGTCTGGCACGGGAGGGGAAGACCGAGGCGGCGCGGGAACAATACCTGCGCGCGGTCCAGCTCGA
>JACQDI010000122.1 GCA_016201195.1 Acidobacteriota bacterium
AGTTGACCCCGCGGCACAAGATGAGTGCGCGCTACTGGCACAGTTTTGCCAGCCAGCCCGGCTCGCTCGATCCCCAGAATTACCTCTCTACAGCGACCATCCGGACTTGGTGGAACACCAGCGTGACCTACACCGATACCCACACCTTCAGCCCAACGCTGCTCAACACCGCGCTGTTCGGCTTCAACCGCACCATCGGCCCCGCCACCCAGGTGCGGCCGGAAAAGGGGTTCGCCGATCTCGGCTCGAAGATCTACAACGACGACCTGAAGCAGATCTATGTCGCCGTCAGCGGCTATTTCACCATGAACACCGGCGACACCAACACCTTCTACCGCGATGAGTACCAGTTCAGCGACACGATCCGCTGGACGCGGGGCCGGCACCAGCTCACCTTCGGCGGCGAATATGGGAAGGGCTTCGGTGATATCGTCAACAACTTCCGCGCCGACGGCCGCTTCAGCTTCAACGGCTCCGCCCCGTTCACCGGCGAATCGCTGGCCGACCTGATGGTGGGCAAGTTCCAGAACTTCACCCAGGGCATCGGCGAGTACAAGAACACTCGCTTTAACATCTTCTCCCTGTTCTTCCAGGATTCGATGCGCCTGACCCGCCGCCTGACGGTGGATCTCGGAATGCGCTGGGATCCCTATTTCCCCTACACGGACTTGCTGGGGAGAGTGGCAGCGTGGCGGCCAGGGCAGCAATCCACGCGCTACATCAATGCCCCGCGCGGCGTGCTCTATGCGGGCGACCCCGGGCTGTCCCCGGGCGGTTTCAACCGGGTTTGGAACAACTTCGGCCCGCGAGCCGGCTTCGCCTGGGATGTCTTCGGAAATGGCAAGACCAGCCTCCGCGGCGGCTACGGCATCTTCTTCGACCGCCAGAACACCATCGCCACTAACCCCCAGGCCAACCAGGGGCCCTTTGGCACGGTCGTGAGCCTCGACGGCAACAACGTCAACAGCATGACCGATCCTTACGCGGGCGCCACCAACCCCTTCCCTGCTCCGCTCAATCCGCCCTCCGACGTGAAGTTTGTGCTCCCCCACAACGCCGTCGTGTGGGAGGAGCATATGCGTAATCCCTACCTGCAAGCCTTCAACCTGACCCTGGAGCGGGAAGTCGCGGCCGGTTTCATCGCGCGGATAGCCTACGCTGGCTCGAAGGGCACGCGGCTCAATGCGACGCGCGAGCTGAATCCGGCGGTCTACGCCCCCGGCGCCACCACCGCCACCACCAACCAGCGCCGGCCGCTGTTTCCCAACGGCTTCGGCAATATCAACCTGTCGGAGCCGACGTCCAACTCCACCTTTCATTCGCTGCAACTCACCGCCGAGCGCCGCTTCAGCAAGGGCTTCACCCTGCTCGCCAACTACATGTTCTCGAAGAGCCTCGACGACGGGTCGGACAACAAGTACGGCCCCAACCGCACCAACCCGTACAACCAGCGCTACGACAAGGGTCCTTCCGATTTCGACCACACCCACGTCTTGACCGCGTCGAGCCTCTGGCAGCTTCCGATCCCGGTCCACGGCCGGGTAACCCAGCTCCTGATCGGCGGCTGGAACCTGACCGGCATCCTCACGCTGCAGAGTGGCTTCCCCTTCACCGTCGGCAGCGGAGTGGATAATGCGCGCACCGGCACCGGCGGCCAGCGCGCCGAAGTGATCGGCAACCCCTACTTCTCCGGCGACCGCAGCCGCGGCGAGCAGGTGGCGCAGTGGCTCAACAAGGCCGCCTTCGCGCCCAATGCGCTGGGCGCCTTCGGCTCCCAGGGCCGCAATATCTTCCGCGGCCCCGGCTTGGCCAGCCTCGACCTGGGCCTGCACAAGAACTTCAAGGTGCGCGAGCGGCTGACCACGCAGTTCCGCTTCGAGGCCTTCAACGCGTTGAACCGGCCCAACCTGAACGGGCCCACTACCAGCCTGAATTCCGGCAACTTTATGCTCACCACCAGCACCGGCCCCTTCGAGGCGCGCATCCTGCAATTCGCGCTGCGGGTCATGTGGTAGGCCGAAAGGCGCACGGCAAGGCGCAAAGCTCGCAAAGAACGCAAAGAAGACCTTTGCGCCTTTTGCGGCTCTTTGCGTCTTGCGTGAATGCTTTTGGTTAGAA
>JACQDI010000754.1 GCA_016201195.1 Acidobacteriota bacterium
AGGGCGGCCACGGCGCGGTCGGCCTCGGCGGGGCCGAGGCGGATGTTGGCATGCCAGCTTTCCTGCGCGAACAGGGTCAACTCGATGACCATGCCTTCCGCGTCTGCGCCGGCCAGGATTTGTTTGAGGCGGGCGAGGTTCGCCTCGCGGAGGCGGCCGTCGGGATAGTAGAGCGTGCAGTCGTCGCAGGTGTCGGCGTAGCCGCGACGACTGTCCCACTGGGCCCAGATGCGCAGCACGTTAATGCCGTAGCGCCGGAATTTTTCCATCCACTGGTGGCGGTCCGCCGGGCTCTGGTTGAAGGCCTTGTTGTAAATGGCGTTGAAAAAGCTGATGCCGGTGTAGGGGAAGGGCTTGCCGTCGAGCAGGAATCGAGTGCCCGATGTGGTAATTTCATGTGTGGACTGCGCCGACGCGAGGGCGGCGGAGAGCGCCAAGGCAAGGAGGAGTCTCATGGCCCTACGATCATACGCCATCGGGGTGGTGTTTCTCACCGTTCGCACGCTCGTGGCCGCGGATGCGACGATGCCGGTGCCTTCGAACCTGAAGGTGGAGGGGATTCCGGCGATTCCGGCGGCGCTCCTGGAGACACTCGGCCGGTACGGCGAATCGCGCCTGGCGGCGTTTCAGGACTGGCATCCGGTGAAACGCGAAGTCCTCATCACGACCCGGTTCGGAGATGTGCCACAGGTTCACCGCGTGGCGATGCCGGGAGGGGCGCGCACACAGCTCACGTTTTATCCGGACCGGGTGATGGGCGCGCACTATCAGCCCAAAACCGGCGATGCGTTCGTCTTTTCCAAGGACGTCGGAGGCGCTGAATTCTACCAATACTATCTCTACGACATGAAGACGGGCGAGGCGCGGCTGCTGACCGACGGCAAGTCGCGCAACACCGGCGCGCTGTGGTCGCGCAGCGGGCGATGGCTGGCGTACGCCTCGACCCGGCGGAACGGAAGGGACACCGACCTGTACGTGGTCGATCCATCGGACCCCGCCACGACGCGACGGTTGCTCGAGGTGCAGGGCGGCGGGTGGGCGCCGCTCGACTGGTCGCCGGACGACCGGACCCTGCTGGTCGAGGAGTATCGCTCGGTCACCGACAGCTCGCTGTACCTGGTGAACGTGGCCACCGGGGCGAAGGAGTTGTTGACGCCGAAGGGCGAGCCGGCTTCCTATAGCAGTGCGCGTTTCTCCGCGGATGGAAAGGGGCTGTACCTCACCACCGACCGTGAGTCGGAATTTCACCGGCTCGCCTGCCTGGATCTGGCCTCGCGGAAGTGGACCTTTCTGCGGCCGGACCTGAAGTGGGACGTGAAGACACTGGCGTTCGCCGGCAACGGCCGCTGGCTGGCCTACGCGGTGAACGAGGACGGCGCGGAGACGCTGCACGTGCTCGATACGCGCACGCAGAGGGAAGCGCCGCTGCCGAAGCTGCCCTACGGCACGATCGGGACCTTGAAGTGGTACAGCAACGGGCGCGACTTGGGCTTTTCGTTAAGCTCGGCCCGCAGCCCCGCAGACGTGTATTCGATCGACGTGGAAAAGGGAACGCTCGACCGCTGGACGCGCGGCGAGACCGGCGGCCTCAACGCCGAGACCTTCTCCGAGCCGGAACTGATCCGGTGGAAGTCGTTCGACGGGCGGATGATTTCGGGGTTTCTCTACCGGGCAGCGAAG
Source organism: Acidobacteriota bacterium (assembly GCA_016201195.1). GTDB lineage: Bacteria > Acidobacteriota > Terriglobia > Bryobacterales > JACQDG01 > JACQDI01. The sequence continues at coordinate 1,681 of JACQDI010000754.1, forward strand.
AAATTCGGCGGGCCGCGGCCGGTAATCATCACGATCCATGGGGGGCCGGAAGGGCAGTCGCAAGCCGGCTTCCTCGCGCGGAACAACTACTACCTGAACGAGCTGGGGGTGACCCTGATCTATCCCAACGTGCGGGGGTCACTGGGCTATGGCAAGACCTATTCGCTGCTCGATAACGGCATGAAGCGCGAGGACTCGGTGAAGGACATCGGGGCGCTGCTCGACTGGATCTCGACGCGTCCGGACCTGGACGCCGGCCGGGTGATGGTGACCGGGGGCAGCTACGGCGGCTATATGACGCTGGCCTCCATGTTTCACTTCAACGACCGGCTGCGGTGCGGCGTGGACGTGGTGGGGGTCTCCAATTTTGTGACCCTGCTCCAGAGCACGGGGATCTACCGGCGCGATCTGCGGCGCGCCGAGTATGGCGACGAGCGCGATCCGAAAATGCGGGACTTCTTCATGACCATCGCCCCGCTCAACAACGCGCACCGGATCACCAAGCCGATGATGATCGTGGCCGGCAAGAACGACCCGCGGGTGCCGGTGACGGAGAGCGAGCAGATGATGCGGGCGATCCGGAAGAACGGGGTGCCGGTGTGGTACCTGATGGCCGAGGACGAAGGCCATGGGTTCTCGAAGAAAAAGAACCAGGACTTCCAGTTTGCGGCGACGGTCCTGTTTGTGAAAGAGCATTTGCTGGGAACCAAATGAGACCCGATCTCGTATTCGCTGGCATGAGACACGCAACGAGATGGCTGTGTGCGGCCCTCGTCCTGGGGGCTGCGGTCTTTGCCGCCCCGGTCGACCCGAGGACGAAGGAGGTCCGCAAAACGGTCGACTTGAACCCGGACGGGCAGGTTGCGATTGATACGTACAAGGGCAGCATCACGGTCAAAGCCTGGGACAATTCCCGGGTGGAGATCTATGCCCGCGTGGAGCCGGACGGCACGGCGCGCGACTGGAAAGAGAAGATCGAGGCGACCGAAATTCGCATCGATGACTCACCTGATTCGGTCCGGATCAAAACGGACTACGAAAAGGTGAAGCAGTTGTCGCGCCGGCGGCTGAGCCTCTTCGACTGGGAGGACGGCACGCTGCCGCTGGTCCACTACACGATCCAGATGCCGCGGACGGCCCGGCTGCGGATCAAAGACTACAAGTCGAAGACCGAGATCGGGAGCCTGCGGTCGGAGGTAGACGTGGATACCTATAAGGGAGAGGTTAGGATCTCGGACCTGGATGGGTCCCTGTCGCTGAACACGTATAAAGGGGAGGCGCGGGTTCGGTTCGCAAACCTCGCTCGCCGGAGCCGGTTTGAGACTTACAAGGGGTAGATCGAGATCGTGCTGCCGCGCGACAAGGGGTTCGACCTGGAAACCGAGATCGGCCGGCACGGAACGCTGGACTCAAGCTTCGCGGTGAGTCTCAAGTCTCCCGGCAAGGGGTTTCGGAACCCGGTCAACGGCGGCGGGCCACAGGTATACCTGAAGACCTACAAGGGGACTTACAAGCTACGGCGAGGGTAGAGACATGAAGACGGTTACACTGTTGCTGCTCGGCGCCGCGTTGTGCGCGGCCGAGGAAGGGTTCACGCCGCTCTTTAACGGCAAGAACCTGGACGGGTGGGAGGTGGACACGCCGGGGCTGTGGCAGGCGCGGGACGGGATGATCCTAGGGAAGTCGCCCGGGCTGAAGTACAACGACTTTCTGCGGACCAAGAAGAACTATTCCGATTTCATCCTCAAGCTGTCGTTTCGCATGATCGACGGCCAGGGGAACAGCGGGGTGCAGTTCCGCAGCAAGCCGGTCGCTGGCTCGCACGAGGTTTCGGGCTTCCAGGCCGATATCGGCCAGCAGTATTGGGGGTGCCTCTACGACGAGTCGCGCCGGAAGCAGGTCCTGGTGCAGGCCACGCCGGAGAGCCTGGCCGGGCTGAAGAAGGACGGCTGGAACGACTACGTCATCACGGCGCGGGGGAACCACATCACGCTCGACCTCAACGGGGTGCGCACGGTCGACTACTACGAGAAGGAACCGGGCATCGAAACGACCGGGTTCCTCGCCTTGCAGTTGCACGGAGGGCCGCCGATGGAGATGCACTTCAAGAACATTCGCATCCGGGAGCTGGGCAAATAGAGAGCTTGGTATGATGAGTCTATGAAGAGGCAGACGCGGAATTCGGTGAACGGGAAGAGGAAGGCGGCGACGAAACCCCGCGGCCGCAGCCTGACCATCGAAGAGAAGCTGCGCGCGCTTGCGCTGGAAATCCCTAAGAGGGAATGGAAGAAGATCCCGCGCGATCTCTCCGTCAACCTCGACCATTACCTTTACGGTTTTCCTAAGCGATGGTGAAGGTCTTCGCGGACACGTTCTACTGGATCGCCACGGTGTCCCCAGACGACCAGTGGGCGGACGCTGTCAACGCTGCAGAGCTTCCCTTGGCGGAATTCACCTGGTGACAACCGACGAGGTGTTAACCGAATTCGTGGCGTCACTGTCATCCAAGGGCAGTCACTTCCGAAGCCTGGCGGCGAGAATGGTCCACTCCATTCTCACAGATCGCAATGTCACGGTGTTGCACCAAACTCACGCTTCGTTTCTTAGCGGGTTGCACTTGTATGAAAGGCGGCTGGATAAGGAATACAGTCTGGTCGACTGCATTGCGATGAACTCCATGAGGAAGCTACACATCCGTGACGTTCTCTCCAAAGATCGTCACTTCGCTCAAGAGGGCTTCATCCTGCTCGTACCCTGAAATCAGCCTTCCTTACCAAACTTCGCCATCAGGCTGCGTGTGAGGTTCTGCGAGTGGTGGGTGGCGGTTTCGATGGCCGAGATGAGCATGGAGCGCAGACCGTGCTTTTCGAGTTCGTGGATGGCGGAGATGGTGACGCCGCCGGGGGTGATGACCTGGTCCTTGAGAATCGCCGGGTGGAGCATGGTCTCGCGCACGAGCTTCGCGGCGCCGAGAACGGTCTGCTCGGACAAGCGCGTGGAGACTTCGCGGGAGAGGCCCATCTTGAGGCCGCCGGCGATCAAGGCTTCGATCACCATATAGACGTAGGCCGGGCCGCTGCCGGAAAGTGCGGTGACGGCGTGCATCATGTCCTCTTCCACGAAGGTCACCACGCCGACGGCGCGGAAAATGTTCTCGACCAACTGGCGCTGGACGGCGGTGCAGGCGGCGTTGGAGGCGACGGCGGTGGCGCCCTCCTCGACGACCACGGGGATGTTGGGCATGGCCCGGAAAATGGGCATGCGCCGGTCGATGAGTTTCTCGATCAGCGCGATGGGAACGGCGGCGGCGAGCGAGATGAGGATCTGGTCGTCGCGGAGCGCGTCGCGAATCTCTTCGAGCACCCACGGCAGGGTGGAGGGCTTCACGGCCAGGATGATCAGCTCAGAGGCCTGGGCGGCCTCGCGGTTGCCTCCGGCGGTCACGGTGATGGAGTACTTGGCGGCCAGCTCCTCGGCGCGCTCGGCGGTCCGTACGGTGGCGATGAGATGCTCCCGATCGGCGACGCCGGTCTTGAGGATACCGCCGATGAGCGCGGCGCCAATGTTGCCGGCGCCGAGTATCGCAATGCGTTTGGAATTCACCATGGGGACATTGTAGTCACGCCACAGGCAAAGGGCGCAAAGGACGCAAAGAGTTATGATTGAGATATGAGGGTCCTGGCGCCGCTGGTGGCGTTGATCTGCACGTTGCCGCTCACGGCGGAGACGGGGGCGGAGCGGCTAAAGAAGATCCGGCAGCTCACCTTTTTGCCCGAGCAGTGCTACCGGGTGCGGGACGTATTCCTGGAAAAAGAAGACTTCAAGCTCCACTTTTCCGACGGCTACATCCTGTTCGCTGAGCCGGTGGAGGGGAAGTCGCTGGCG
>JACQDI010000755.1 GCA_016201195.1 Acidobacteriota bacterium
CCGGGTGATGGAGCGGCGCCACTCGGCGTCGCACAGGCGGAGAATGGCGGAGATCAGGGTGCCGGCGTGGCTGATGCCGATGAAAAATACAAAGTTGGTGATGTAAACGCCCCAATAGAGGGGGATATTCAGGCCGGTGACGCCCAGCCCCCAGCGGAGCTGCGCCAGCCAGGCGATAAAGCCGAACGTGGTGCCGCCCAGCAGGGCCAGGATGAGGTAGTAGAACGAGCTTCGCGTGGCCAGGATAGGCTGCAGCAAGACCGAGTCGGGCAAAGTGCTAAGCTTCTTTTCGTTCTCCACCGCTCCACTCTCCTTCCGAGAGGTAAGTGACTTTGGGTTTGGTTCCCAATTCTTCCAGCAGGCGAAAGGCGCGCGGGCTGCGGCCCAGCTCCGAGACCGGGCTGGCGGGATCCTCCAGATCCCCGAAATACATGGCGCCGGCCGGGCAGGCCTCGACACAGGCGGGAACATAGTCGCCCTCCGCCAGGGGGCGATTGGCCGCCCGCGCCTCTTCCCGCGCCTTCAACAAACGGTGGTGGCACAAGGTGCATTTCTCCACCACGCCTTTGGGGCGCACCGAAACGTCGGGGTTCAAGGCCTGGGAGAATTCGCCGGGAAACTCCGGCTTGTACCAGTTGAATACGCGTCGCGTATAGGGGCAAGCGTTGGTGCAGTAGCGGCAGCCGATGCAGCGAGCGAAGGTCTGGCGCACGAACCCCTCGCGGCTGAGGCTGGTGGCGCCGACCGGGCAGACCCGGATGCAGGGCGGGTTGTCGCAGTGCACGCAGGGCAGCGGCATTAAACGCATGTTGAGCCGCGGATATTCCCCTTCGACCACCGGCAGCACGTTGATCCAGGAGAGGATCCTGCCGCGCTCCGCCTCCTCGGGGGAAACACAAGGCACATTGTTTTCACTCTCGCAAGCGACCACGCAAGCCTGGCAGGCGGTGCATTTGGCCAAGTCGATCACCATTCCCCAACGCGGCATCGTTCCCCACCTCGTTATTGATTTGTGGCGCAGGCTTCAGCCTGCCGGGTCGAGACTTGTCTCGACGCGAGCGCCGACACGAGTGTCGGCGCGGCACGCAAGAGTGCGTGCGCCACGTCGCAGTTCGTCACTGTATTGTGCGTATCTCATTAGCTTCGGTACACCTTCACGTGCGTGGTCCAGGCCTGGGGCAGGCCGGCCACCGGGTCGCGGCGCTCTTCGAGCAAGCCCAGGGGATTGACCCCGCGGCAGCCCCAGGGGCTGCCCGCCGTGTGGCCATACCCGAGTGGCAAGTGGACCACCTCGGGCCGGGCCCCCGCATAGAGGCGAGCGCGCACCTGGACGCGCCCGCGGCGCGATTCCACCCACACCCGGTCGCCGTCAGCGATCCCCAGCTTGTGCGCCGTCTCGGGATGAATCTCCAGCCAGCTCTCCCAGTTGGCGAACAGGTGCGCCCCGGCGATCTGCTGCAGGTAGGGCAGGTGCGCGCCCTCGCCGCCCGCAAGCGGCAGCACCTCGATCGGGATCAGCAGAAGCGGGTAGCCGGAGGGAGCCTCGGGGAGCGGCGGCTGGTGGGGCAGGAACAGGCGGTCGTCGCCCGGTTCCAGGCCCACGGCGCGGGCGAACGCGGGGCTCTTGCCGGCCCACCGCTCCAGAGTTTGCGAGTAAAACTCGAAGCGGCGGGAGGGCGTCCGCACGGTTCGCTCCCAATCCCCATAATAGTAGGTAGGCTCCCACCAGCCGCCCCGTTCCTTCATCTGGTCCCAGAGTTCGGCGGCGCTGGAGTAGGTCGGCGCCCACCAGCCGGAGCGCTCCACCAGCCGGCTCCAGGTCTCATCCAACCCGGTGGCAAAGACGGCGCCGGTCTGGGCGGCAAACAGGTCGTCCACGCGGCGGTGCAGGTAGGCTTCGAAGTTCTCGTAGGGCAGGGCGGCGGCGACCGGGCCCCCCATCCTACGCGCGATTTCGAGGACGATGTCAGCCGCGTGGCGCGTACGATGGCGCGCCGGGATCACCGGCGGGGAGATCGACTGCACGGCAAAGGGAAACGCCGGCGGCGAGCCGGCCTCTTGCCATTTCTCGAGGCCGGTCGGCGCAGGCAGAATCAGGTTGGCCATCGCCGAGGTGTCGTCCAGAAAAGGAGTGAAGGCGGCGACGAACGGCACTTCTTGCAGGGCCTGGCGAAAGGCCTCGCCGTTGGGGAGCGAGAAAACCGGGTTGACTTCGTTGAGCAGCACGACCTCAACCGGGTAGGGCTGCCGCGAGAGGATCGCCTCCGGCAGCCGCCCCAGGTGGTAGCCCGGGAAGGGGTACTGGGACGTTTCGTCCACGCGAGCGTGGCGAA
>JACQDI010000756.1 GCA_016201195.1 Acidobacteriota bacterium
ACAGACGGTCCGAAGAATCATGAGTGGCTCCTACTGGGAGCCGGCCGGGGGGGCGACTGCGGCCCGAGGAGGCCGCCCTACGGTGTCCGCAGCCTGCCCATGCTGGCAGGGCCTTCCGGCACCCACAGCGTTGTCCGCTTGGCGGTCGTCCCGCTGTTTGGTGTGACCAGGAGAACGCCCGAAGCATTCTCCTACTGTGAACATACGCAGAAAGTTCGAAAAGTGTACGGCTCGATCAGCGAGACGGACGAAGCCGTTAACCAACGAAAGGCGCTCTGCGGAGAACGGGAGAACTAGGTGCGAGGATGCGTAATGGGGGCGCCAGCAGAGACTCACCGCGACTCTCCGGGGCGGACCACAAGCAGAGACCTACGGCTGCAACTCGTTGGCTATGTTGAGGAAAACGCGACGCGACGAAGCGGACACACGACAAACGCTGCCGTTAACAACAGGGGACTCCGTTTTTCGCGTGGGAAAATTTTGGCTCCCCGAGACGGACGGGGAAATAACCGCGTTCTCCGAGTTATTTCCGTTATGCCGAGTGATCACGGCGAACCGCAGGGGGGTGCGGGTTCCAGCGTTCGATGTTTCACAAAGTTTCACAAAGTTCTTGACGGGCAGACTGACCCCCCTTATAATCTGAGCCATATTCGTTTGGAGGGCTGCTATGCCTTATGGGGGGAAGTTGAATGGCGTTGTTCTGGCAGTTTTATTTTGCGTTTCGGCGGCCTTAGGCCAGATCGGAACGTCGACGATCACCGGGCGTGTCACGGACCCGACGGGCGCCGTCGTTCCGAACGTCTCCATTACTATCGTACAGTCGGGCACGAACTTCACCTCGACGGCTGTGACCAACAACGAGGGCATCTACCGCGTGCCCTCGCTGCAGCCCGGCCTGTACACGGTCTCGTTTGAAGCGCCAGGGTTCAAGAAGTCCGTGAGGGAGAGCGTCGAGCTGCGGACGGGCGACACCCTGGCCGTGGACATGACGTTGCAGGTCGGCAACGTGGCGGAGTCGGTGGAAGTGACGGGCGCGACGACGCTGCTGGAGACGGAGACGTCAGCCACGGGGACGGTGGTGCCAGGCACCATCCTCTACGACCTGCCGCTCTATCAGCGGTACATCAACTCTACGCTGAACCTGGTTCCGGGGATGACGAGTGGCGGCTACGCGTATGGCGGCGACCTGGGCGCGTATCATCTGGCCGGACAGCGCAGTGGGGCCATCGGCATCTTTGAGGACGGCGTGAACGGCAACGACCAGCTCGGCGGCACGGGCACGATCAAGCCGATCCAGAACTCGGTGGCGGAAGTGAAGGTTCTGACCACCCTGCCTCCGGCGGAGTATGGGCACTCGGCAGGTGGCGTGATCAGTGTGGTGAAGAAGAGCGGAACCAACGAGCTTCACGGCATGGCCTCCTGGTATGGGCGGACGCGGCGCATGCAGCACCGGCTGTTCTTCGACAAGTTGCGGACCTCCCAGCCCACGGCCACCCGGCCCAACGGTGTGCCGACCTTCTTCATGGAGCCGGATGCCAACATTTCGGGGCCGGTTTACATTCCCAAGGTTTACGACGGGCGCAACAAGACATTCTTCTTCTTCGGCTACCAGCGACTGCACGAAAAAAAGGTGGCACAGGTCGTAGCGACGACGCCGACGCTGGATATGAAGAACGGTGACTTCAATTTTCCCGGGGTGGCGGCGAACCCGATCTTCGACCCGGCCACCACCGCGCGGCTGGCTGATGGGTCCTGGTCGCGCGATGCCTTCCCGGGCAACCGGGTCCCGCTGAGCCGCTTTGATCCGGTGGCGCGCAGGTTACTGGGCTTTGATCCATGGGTGCCGCCGAACCAGGCGGGCACGTACAACGCCAACGGGCCGGTAGGAAATCTGCTGGCCGACGAGTTTGCCCGGGTTTTCTTCGACGACTTCAACACGCGGCTGGACCATCAGTTCAGCACCGCGTTCAAGATCTATACCAGCTACACCGAGAACCGGTTCAGCGGCTACGGACGCCCCATTAACATCCGCACGGATCGCCTGGAGTTCGATCATTCCCAGGGCAACGATACGCCGTCCTATCAGCGCAACATCTCCGCCGGGGGAACCTGGGTTCTGAGCCCAGCAGTGGTGAATGACGCCCGGGTGGGTTACTTCCGGCGGGTGGACCAGACGTTCGTGCCTTCCTTCAACGGGAACTGGGCCCAGCAACTGGCCATTCCGAACGTCTCGCCCGCGCTGATGCCGGCCTTCGGATCGGGGGACCGCTACGCGGCCGATTCCATCTATGGCATCTTCGGAGCTACACCCAGCCAGCAGGTGAACGAGACCATTTCTTTCCGCAACGACCTGAGCTGGGTGCGGGGCACGCACGCCTATAAGGTCGGATACGAGGTGCTGCGGTACCGACTCAATAACGCCATCCTGACCCAGCCGGCCCGGTTCTCGTTCGCGAACGTAACCGCCGGCCTGCAGGCCAATGGGGCAGCCCAGCCACGCACAGGCAATACCTTCGCCGGCTTCCTGACCGGCTACGTGGCGCAGGGGCTTTTCACGAACGAGCTGTCGAGCTGGCTGCCGCGTTCCTACATCAGCAGCTTCTACGCCCAGGACGACTGGAAGGTGACCCCCAACCTGACGGTGAACGTCGGCGTGCGATATTCTAACGAGAGCCCGTTCACCACCAAGTACCGGCTGATGAGTAATTTCGATCCCAACGCCACCGACGACCTGACCGGGCGCAAGGGCGCCGTCGTGCACCCCAGCGGGTCGTTGAACGCGCGCGACAACAACAACTTCCAGCCGCGCCTCGGGGTGGCGTGGCACCCCTGGCACAAGTGGGTGTTCCGCGGCGGCTTTGGGATCTACACGGTCGACGTGAAGTTCCCCTCCGCGCGGATTCAGTACGACGAATACACGGCGACCGCCAACCAGCAGGCGCCTCCGGGCGATCCGCGGCCCGTATACCAGATCAGCCGGGGGCCGGACCCGGTCGTCTTCCAGACCCGTCCCAACGGAAGCAGCGCGTTCGTGGGAACCAACTTCGGTTCGCGGAACGTGCAGTGGTGGGACCCGGCGTTGCGAAACCCCTACGTGATGAACTGGAACGCCAGCGTGCAGTACGAGGTCGCGCGCGACTACCTGCTGGAGGTCAGCTACCAGGCGTCGGGCGGGGTAGGCCTGGTCGAGCAATGGGAGACCAACACCTTCCCCATCGACTACGGCAAGGGGAACCCCACGCTGCAGAATCAGGTATTCGCAGCAGCGCAAAACTTCCGGCCGTGGTCGCAGTTCGGCAACGTGCGGCTGCGGTCCAACTTTGGGCATTCGACGTTCCATTCCGGCACCGTGAAGCTGGAGAAGCGGTTCTCGCGCGGCCTGTACTTCGACACCTTCTACACGTACTCAAAGGCAATCGACAGCCAGGACGCCGATAACTCCGGGTCGGGAGTCGCGCCGATCCAGAACCGCGGTCTGGAAAAGGGCCGCTCCGGGTTCGACCGCAACCACCGGTTCATCGGCGTGCTCAACTACGAGCTACCGATCGGCAGAGGGAAGAGGTGGCTCAATTCCGGCGGACGCTGGAAGCAGTGGATTCTCGGCGGGTACGAGATCTCCTGGATTCAGACGGCCGAGAGCGGCAACCCCCTGACGTTCGATTTCGCCAACAGTCCGTTCAACTACTATCCGGGCTTTGCCGGCAACCGGCGCTCGGAGGTGGTGGGCAAGCCGGCGCTGCGCAACAACTGGGGCGACCTGGGCGGTGATCGGTTCAACATCCAGAACATCAACCCGATCATCGATATCAACAGCTTTGCTTACCCGGGCGGCTGCCCTTCGACGATCCCGGCCGGCTTCGACCGAACACAGTGCGACTTCCGTGTTGGAAACTCGGGCCGCAACATCGTCACTGGCACCCGCCTGCTGTGGTCGCAGGTATCGGCTCAGAAAAACTTCACTTTCAAGGAGCGCTTTCGGGCCCAAATCCGGTGGGACTTCCAGAATGCGTTCAAGACTTACAATTTCAACACGCCTACCACGACGGTGGACTTCCAGAATCCCCGGACCTTCGCCAAGCTGTCGTCGGACCCGCGGACCGCGTCCCTCGGTGGCCAGCCGCTGATGAATATGACGGTGATGTTTAGCTGGTAGAGTAAGCCCTCGAACCGCCTAACGGCGTGGGGCCAGCGTGTGCGGCGAATGACACGCCGCACACGAGACGGTAACAGAGGCTTTGGGCGGCGCCGCCGAGCAGCTCGCCGGCAGGGCGGCATGACACTTCCTGCACTGCACTTCGACAGTATTCCCCTTCCTCACGCTGTGCACCCCGTGGCAGGTCCCGCAATGCGGCGCGCGAACCTTGGCCTGCTCGAGCACCAGCTTCCCGTGCTTGCTCGCTGCGTACTCAGCCTGAATCGTCTTGGGCCCCTTGCCGGTGTGGCAGCCGCCGCACAGCGCCGGAATCTCGTGCGGAGGCGCCACCCGGTCCGGCTCCGCATGACCCTGCGAGGTGCGGTGCTTTACGCTCTCCCCGTGGCAGAGGTTGCACTCCAGGCCCTTTTGAAAATGTGGGTGGGTGAGGAAGTCCTTGACCGTCTCGGTGTGGCAGACCTCGCACAGCTCATGCGGTTTCTGGGCCGCCACAGGCAGCGCCAGCAGGGCGAGGATCACCAGCCGCTTCACGGCAGCCTCACCAGGCTGCGCTGGATCGACGCCAGAGTCGGCGTCCCGGCCAGGCCCATCGACACAACGAGTTCCGCGCGGAGCAGCTCGACCACCCGTTGCACGCCGACCTTGCCGAACGCCGCGAGCCCAAACACGTAGGGGCGGCCGATCTGCACCGCCTTCGCCCCCAGCGCCAACGCCTTCAGGATGTCGCTGCCACGCCGGATGCCGCCATCCATCAGCACCGGGATCTTGCCGCCGACCGCGTCCACCACTTCGGGCAGCGCCACGATGGTCGGCACGACGCCGTCCAGTTGGCGGCCGCCGTGGTTCGACACCACGATCGCCTGCGCGCCGCGCTCGACCGCCAGCCGGGCGTCCTCGGCGTTGAGAATGCCCTTGAGAATCACGGGCAGGCTCGACGCGCTGCGCAGCCAGTCGATGTAGTCCCAGGTCATGCTCGGTGTATGTGGCTCGAGCATCGCCGGCACGGCCGGGGAGCGCGGCTTGACCTTGGCGCGGTCCTCAGGAACGCCGGTCTGCATGTAGCCGTAGTCGAAGCGGTTGCGGTTGTTGCGGTCGCGGTTAGATAGATACTGGTTATCCACGGTGATGACGATGGCCGAGGCTCCGGCATCCTCGGTGCGCCGCGCGAAGGCCTGGGCCGCCGATTTGGTTGCGTGCCCGATGGTGTTCTGCCACCACACCGGCGCCTCGTTTTTCTCGCTGAGCTTCTCGATCCAGCCGCCCGCCGCCACGCAATACAGCGCCTTGGTGGCGTGGGCGCCCTCGGCGGCGATGCGGTCCCCGTCGGGGATCACCAGGTTTTTGCCGCCAGTGGGCGCCAGAATGATGGGGTAATCCATCTTCTTGCCCAGCAGCTCGAGCGACGGATCGATCTTGCTCACATCCACCATCGACCGCGGGCGCAGCCAGACCCGCGCCAGGGCCTCGCGGTTCCCGCGCAGCGTCAGCTCGTCCTCCACGCCCCCGGCGATGAAATCGTAGGCCAGCTTGTGGATCTTCTTCTTCGCCGCCTCCTCAATCTCATGCAGGTTCACCGGAGCCATCACCTCGTCGCTATAGGCAGGCGGGTAGATCGTCCCGTTGCGCTGGGCGAACAGGGGTGAGCCGGCCACGAAGCAGGCGAAACGCCACAACGCTTCCCGTCGGTTGAGCATACGCAGCTTATTGTAATACGCTGGTAGAGCAAGCCTGCGGCTTGCCCTTCTGAAATCGATGCCCACGATTCCTCTTTCCAATTCTGTCCAGCGCGTGCCCTACTCCCGCATCCGCGAGCTGGCCGAAATCGCCATGACCATGGACGGCGTGCTGAAGCTGTATTTTGGCGAGTCCAATCTTCCCACCCCGCAGTACATCAAGGACGCCGCCACTGCCGCCATGCGCGACGGCTACACCTTCTACACGGAGAACGCCGGCTACCCCAGCTTGCGCCTCGCCATCGCCGAAAAATACCGCGAGCTTCATGGCGTGGATCTCAACGGCCTCGAGGAGATCGTGATCACCGCCTCCGGGGTGCAAGCGTTGAACGTGGCCATCCGCTGCGTGCTCGACCCCGGCGACGAAGCCATCGTGCTCACACCGGCCTGGCCCAACGCCTGCTCCAACGTCGCCATGTGCTCGGCGACGCCCCGCGAGATCCCGCTGTGCCTGGCCGGCGACCGCTACCACATCGACTTCGAGGCGATCGAGCGCGCCATCATGCCGCACACGCGGCTGCTGGTCTACACCTCGCCCTCGAATCCGCTCGGCTGGGTGGCCACCGAACAGGACCAGGACCGGCTCCTCGAGTTATGCCGCCGCCACGGGCTTTGGTTGATGGCCGACGAGGTCTATGAGCGGCTTTACTACAATGGCCCGGTGGCCCCCTCGATTCTGCGGAAGTGCACCCGCGACGACGCGGTCCTGGTGCCGCAGTCGTTCTCCAAGAGCTATTGCATGACCGGCTGGCGCCTGGGGTGGCTCGTGGCTCGCCGCGACCTGGCCCGCAAAGCTACCGAGCTGAACGAATTCATCGTCTCCCACGCGCCGGCCATGGCGCAAAAGGCGGGCGAGGTCGCTCTTCGCGACGGCGAACCGGGCGTCGCCGAGATGGTTCAACGTCTGCGCGAGAACCGCGACCTGGCGCTCGCCGCGCTCTCCAAAGCACCGGGCGTGACCGTTCCCTGCCCCGACGGCGCGTTCTATCTGTTCCCGCGCATCGAGGGTCTGTGCGACTCGTTCGAGTTTTGTCGCCGGCTGCTGGTCGAGAAAAAAGTGGGGCTGGCGCCCGGCGTGGCTTTCGGCGCCGGCGGCGAAGGCTCCATCCGCCTGTGCTACGCCGCGGACCGCACCGTGCTCGAGCCGGCCCTGGAGCGCCTGGGCGAGTTCCTGCGCCATCGGCCCGCGTGCTAGAATCCGGGTAGGGTGGTATGAGCACTGCCGTCAAAAAGCTGACCTGGGACGATATCAAGGACTGGCCCGAATCCCACGGCCGCACCGAGATCGTCGATGGAGAGCTGATCATGTCGCCTGTACCTGGGGGCCCGCACCAGAGAGCGTGCACTCGTCTGGGTATGCGGATTGGACCGTTCATTGATAAACGAAAGTTGGGTGAGTTTTTTTCGAGCCCGATGCACGTCATCCTGGCCAAACACGTGGAGTACGAGCCGGATCTCTGCTTCATTGTCAGGAAGCGTCTCCGCATTTTGACGGGGCCGACCATCGATGGCCCTCCGGACCTGATCATCGAGGTGATTTCTGAGTCCAACCGCAAGCACGACACGGTAACCAAGTTCCGTGATTACGAGCGCCACGGCGTGCGGGAATACTGGTTGGCCGACCCGGAAGCCAGGACGATCCAGGTCTTTCTCCTGGAACACGGGCGCTACCAGTCCCTCGGAACGTTTGGGCCCGGCACGCCGGTGACCACACGCGTGCTCGAGGGCCTGGCCCTCGACCCGGCAGACATCTTCTGAACAAAGGATGAAAAGGTGAAAGGAGCGGAGGGTGATGGCCTCACTCCCACTCGATAGTCGACGGCGGCTTGTTGGAAATGTCGAACAGCACCCCGTCGATCCCGTCGACCTGAGCCAGCTCGTGGGCGAGCTGGGCGAGCTGCGGAACGGGAATGTGCACCACCTCGGCGGTCATGCCGTCGACCGAGGAGATGGGCCGCAGGGCGACCGTTTCGCCGCCGTTGCGCGACAACGGCAGCAGCACCACGGGACACTGCCAGATCAGGTCGTAAAGGAACTGCTCGTGCAGGAAGCGGGTCACGATGTGGTCGACCTCCTGGAGCAGGTGGATCCGCTGCGGGGTGAGGGTGGCGCGCCGGATGTGCCACTGCGCGAGATCAATCTCGCAGGGCCACAGGGCCACGGCAACACGGTTGGTGTGCGGGAAGCTGTTCGTGATGCGCGTGGTCAGCTCCGCCAGCACCTCGTGATGAATCTCCGCGCCGTGCAGCACGGTGAGCTTCCCGTAGGTCCGCATGTCGCCCTGCACGCCCACGCTGTGCAGGGGGAGCAGGAATGCCTGATATCCAGCCTGCGCGGCCAGCGTCGCGATGCCCTCGTCGGGCTCCGGGTATAGCTTCTTTTCCGCGCACAGGCAGCGGATCGCCAGCCCCGGTCCCGGGAACGGGTGCCGCCGGAGCACGCTGTCGGGAAGACCCAGGGCGTGTCCCAGCCGCCGCACCTCGTCTTTGTAGAACTGAGATAGTGGTTCCAATACCCGCTTCTCGGCAATGAGCTGGCGGATGCGGTCCACGCGGTTGTGGTGGGTCTTGATCACTTCCGCGTGCTGGGTGCCGCCGGACTCGATCGTGTCGGGGTAGATGGTCCCTTGCCCCAGCATCCATTCCTTGGTGCTGTAACGGCGTCGCGCGAGGATGTGGTCCTGGACGTCCACGAACAGCCGCCCGATGATCTTGCGTTTCGTTTCCGGATCGGTCACCCCGCGCAGGGCGGCAAAAAAGCGCTTCCGCTCGTCCACCACCTCCAGGCTCCCCAGCCCCAGGTGCTCGAACACCTCGGAGATTTCCTTGGTCTCTCCCTGTCGCATGAAGCCGGTGTTGACGTAGATGGCGTGAACCCGGTCCGGTCCCAAGGCCCTTACCGCCAGCGTGAAGGCCACCGTGGAGTCGACGCCGCCGCTCAGGAAGAAGAGGACTTTCCGCTCGCGGGCTTGGCGATCGCGAACCTGGCGGCGGATGGCGGCCTCCACCTGCGCCACCCGGTCCGCCGGCCGCCATTCCGGCTTGCAGCCGCCTACGCCAAACAGAAAGTTGCTGAGGATCTTCTGGCCGTGGACCGTGTGCGCCACCTCGGGATGGAACTGCACGGCGTAGAAGCGCCGGGATTCGTCGCCCATGGCCGCAACCACGCAATCGCGGGTGGTCGCCATCAACCGGAAGCCCGGTGGCATTTGTGATACGTAGTCGCCGTGACTCATCCAAACACGCTCGCGCTCGGCCAGACCGGCGAAAATCGACCGGCGCGACTTGACCGTGATGCTGGCTTCCCCGAACTCGCGCGTATGCCCGGGCTCCACCTTCCCGCCGAGGTGCTGCGCCATGAGCTGCTGCCCGTAGCAGATTCCGAGGATGGGGATGGGAAGCCGGAACAGGGCCGGATCCGGCTGCGGGCTGCCGGGCTCAAACACGCTCGCCGGCCCCCCGGAAATCACCACGCCGCGATAGGCCGCCAGGCGCGAGGCCTTCGTGCCCACCGGCCGGATCTCCGCATACACGCCCAGCTCGCGAATTTTGCGCGCGATCAGATGGCAATATTGCCCGCCGGAATCGAGGACAACGACCTTCTCCATAGGAAGGACTTTCAGTATATCATCGGAGTGGAGCTGCCATGCTGCCAGCCGAAGTGATCAAGGAACTGCGCAAGATCGTGGGCGAGCGCGCGGTGCTCGATCAGCCGCACGACCTGATGCTCTACGAGTACGACGGCAGCGTGGACAAAGCGCAGCCGGAATGTGTGGTATTGCCGTCGAACGCGCGCCAGGTGGTGGCCATCGTAAAGCTGGCCAGGCAGTACAACCTGAACTTGGTGGGACGCGGGGCGGGCACCGGCTTGAGCGGCGGGGCGATTGCCCGCGCGGGCGGCATCATGATCGGCTTCGCGCGGATGAACCGGATCCTGGAAATCGACCTCGACAATGAGCGCGCTGTGGTGGAGCCGGGCGTGGTCAACCTCGACTTGACCCTCGCCGTGCAGGGCCAGGGCTACTTTTACGCCCCCGATCCTTCGAGCCAGCGGGCTTGCACCATCGGCGGCAACGTTTGCGAGAACGCCGGCGGCCCGCATACTCTCGCCTACGGCGTCACGACCAATCATGTGCTGGGCCTGGAAGCCGTGTTGCCCGACGGCATGGTGATCCAGACCGGCGGGAAGGAGCTGGACCACAGCGGCTTCGACTTGACCGGCCTGCTCACGGGCTCGGAAGGCACCATGGCCCTGGTCACCAAGGTCGTGGTCCGCCTGATGCGCAAGCCTGAGCTCGTCAAGACGCTGCTTGCAATCTACGAGGAGCCGGAGGACGCGGCCTCGACGGTGGCCGATATCACCGCCCGCCAGATCACGCCGGTGGCCATCGAGATGCTCGACGGGGTGATGCTCCGCATGGTGGAGGAGGCCACCCACGCCGGCTACCCCATGGACGCCAGCGCCGTGCTGCTGATCGAGTTGGAGGGTTTGCGCGAAGCCGTGGAGGCGCAGGTAATCGAGATCGACGAGGTGTGCCGCCTCAACCGGGCGCGGGAGGTCCGCGTGGCGCGCAATGAGCAGGAGCGCGAGCTGCTGTGGAAGGGCCGCAAGAACGCGTTCGGCGCCGTGGGGCGCGTCAGCCCGAGCTACTACGTGCAGGACGGCGTGGTCCCGCGCACGCGCATCGCCGACACGCTGCGCTTCATCTACCGCGTGTCCGACAAGTACGGGTTAACTATCAGCAATATCTTTCATGCCGGGGACGGCAACATGCACCCCATCATCCTGTTCAACCACCACCGGCCCGAGGAGATGGAGCGCACCAAGCAGGCGGGCGGCGAGATCCTCGAGTACTGCATCTCGGTCGGCGGCTCGATCACCGGCGAGCACGGCGTGGGGATGGAGAAGAACGAGATGATGCCGCTGCTGTTCCCGCCCGCGAGCCTGGAAATGATCAGCCGCCTCAAGAACATCTTCAACCCCGACAACCGGCTCAACCCCGGCAAGCTGCTCCCCACCGGCAAGGGCTGTCTGGAAGTCCGGCCGATGGTCTCGGCGGGGGCGCGTACGGACTGGTAGGAAATTGAAGTTTGTTTGTGACTGGCTCTGTGATCTGTCGTGCAGGTCACAGGGTTCAGGGCTGATCAAGAGCACTCATCCCCGGCTTTGAGAAACGGGCCGAACATTCGGTCTCACACGGCTACCCGCGCGTCCCGCCGTCGAAACGAGACAAAGCCTTCTTGGTCTGTCCATGAGTCCAGGGATCAGCACGCTGGCGCAGGGAACTGCAACTGAGCTTCCGCTTCTGATGCGGCTTCCCCAACGTATTCCAGCACCACCAGGGTGACGTCATCCCTTTGGGGGACGCCGGCGGTAAATGCGGAAACTGCGTCGAGGATGGCGTGGTGGAGTTGGGCGGCCGGGGCGGCATAGTGCCGGCCGACGAGCTCTTCCAGACGCTCGTAGCCAAACAGCTCGTGGAAGGCGTTCTCAGCCTCGGTGACGCCATCTGTGTAAATGACCAGCTTATCGGCCGACTGCAGTTGGATCTGCTCCTCGGCGAAAGAGCTGGTGGAAAAGAGTCCCAGCGGGACGCCGGAAGCGCACAGTGACAGAACTTCGGGCCCGGGTCGCACCAGCAGGGCCGGGCAGTGGCCGGCGTTCGCCCACCGGAGGAGGCCGTCCTGCTGGAGTGTGGCGTAGAAGACCGTGGCAAAATCGCCTGGCAGGGAGCGCTCGAAAACGTAGCGACTGACAAGGGCAAGGACCTCGGCGAGGCTGGCCTGATGACCGGCGGCGGTGAAAAGGGAAGCGACCGAGAAAGCGCCCTGCAGCAAGGAAGCAAGCACCGCGGCCGAGAGACCCTTGCCGGCCACATCGGCCACCACGGCGCTCCAGAGGGCGGGCGAGGTCTGCATGACGTCGTAGTAATCGCCGCCGACCTGGAAACAGGGGTGGCTGGCGCCGGCGGCCCGCAGCCAGCCCTGGTCGGGCAGCTTAGCCGGCAACAGAGCGCTGTGGATGCGGCAGACGATGGACAGCTCCTGGCGTAGGCGCCGGTTCTCGCGGGCTTCGGACCAGAGGCGGGCGTTCTCCAGGGCCGTGGACGCCTCGATGGCCAGAGCCACCACCAGGTCTTGGTCACCGGCCGAGAGGTCGCTGGAAGGGATACAGGAGTCCATGTAGAGCACGCCCAGGGTTTCCGTCTCCCGCGCGCTGTCACTACTGTCGGAATCCTGGGTCAAGCGCAGTCGCGCGAGCGGCACACACACCGCGCTGCGCAAGTCCAGGTCGTCGACGGTGGTGCCGGGGTCCCGCTGGTCGCGGTCGAAGGTCAAGGAGAGCAGACCGCGTCGGCGGCGCAGGGCGTCCTGGATCACGGAGCGGGGGACGCGCAGGTCGTTCTCCCCGAGAGGGCGGCCCCACTGGTCGCGCGCCACCCTCATCTCCAGCTCGCCGCTGTCCGGCGATTGCAACAACAGAAAGCCCCGCTCGGCCCTGGTGACGCCCAGCGCGGCGTCCACCACGGCGCCTAACACTGCCTCCAGCGATTCGGTCTCCAGGGCACGGGCTACCTCCAACACCGCCCCCAGCCGGCCCAGGTTACCCACCCTCGACGAGCCGACGTCCAAGGTCTCCAGCAGCGACGGCAGGTTGGACTGGGAGGGGTGATGGGTGAAGATCAACCGATAGAGTGTTTTGCCGAACTCGATGAGGTCGTTCGGCTCGAGGGCCCGGCGCTCGATCCTCTCGCCGTTGAGAAACACGCCGTGCTTGCTGTTGCGGTCCTCCAGGTAGTAGCGCTCACCCATGGCAACGATGCAGGCGTGCTCGCGGGAGATGCGATCGTCCGGCAGGATCAGATCGTTGTGCACCAAGCGGCCAATGCGAAACGGGCTGGTGGTGATGGGAACTTCCCGCCGTTCGCCGTCGGGCATTATCAGGACCAGAAACGGCGGAACCGCTGCTTTGTGGGCGGCCACAGTCTGGACTCCAGTAAGGGCATCATACCAAGGCGGTCGGCCTGTGCCCTTACCCTGACCGGGCAGCGTTACAGTGAAGGGTCTATGTCCCTGTTCGTGGTCGGGTCCGTGATGTGGCCAAGTGGCCACCTAGCCGCAGGGACGTGCTTCAGTTGGACACTACTTTCCCTTGAACTTGCGATGAGAGTTCGTTTCGCTCCATGGGGAGTAAATCGGTTAACGCACAGGATTTTTAGCCCGGCGATTGCGGCGGTTGAAACCAGAGGAGTAGCAAGAAGCTTCAAGCCGCAACCGGTGGGCTAAAAATCCTCTGCCTTTTGCTGACCGCTCGCTGAGGTGCGCGGCTCGGTAAGTGCATGCAAATCAACGAGCGCTGTTCCGAGCCGGGGCGCCCTTTGGTCCCGTCAGGGAGTGGTTTCCGGGCTTTTTCAGCAGCCTGCCGGGCCGGATGAAAGCGACAGGTCAGAACACTTACGCTGGCCCATACCGCTCCAGCATCTCGCGGGCGTGGGAATCCCCTTGGGCGGCGGCCAGGCCGGCGTGGCGGCGGGAGGCGGCGAGGTCGTTGCGGACGGCGTAGATTTCGGCCAAAGCTACGTGGGCGGGGGCGAAGGTTGGGTCCAGACGCACGGACTCGAGAAGCAGGCCGAGCGCTTCATCCTGCTTGTGCTGCATGCGGTAGAGCAGCGCAAGCTGATAATACGGGCGGGGGTTGGAGGGATCGGCAGCGATCAACGCCTGCTGCTCCTCGATGGCCTGGCGCGTCTGGTGGTCGAGGGCGAAGTCGATGACTTCTTTGCGGAAGAAGCCCACCCCTCGATTTTACTCGAAGCGCAGCGCTTCGATGGGATCAAGCAGGGCGGCCTTACGAGCGGGGTAGAAGCCGAAGAAGATTCCTATCGCCGCCGAAAAGATCACCGAGACGCCCAGGGCGCTGAGCGACAAGGAGGTCGGCCAGCGCAGGATCTCGGCGATACCCAAGACGGAGACGACCCCCAGGGCGATGCCGGTCGCGCCCCCCATCAGGCTCAGGATCACGGCCTCGGTGAGGAACTGGTGCATCACATCGGCTTCGGTGGCGCCGACGGCCATGCGGATGCCGATTTCCCGCGTGCGCTCGGTGACGCTGACCAGCATGATATTCATGATGCCCACGCCGCCCACGATCAGCGATACCGAGGCCACGCTGGCCAGCAGCATGGTCATCACGGCGCCGGACTGGTTGGCCACTTCGGCATAATCGGCCTGGTTGCGCACGGTGAAATCATCGTCCTGGCCGGCCCGGATGCGGTGCCGGTCGCGCAGCACGCCTTCGATCTGCTGCTGGGCGGCGGCGGTGGCCTGCTCGCTGATCGCCGAGACCTGGATGAAATGGACGTAATCCACGCCGGCCAGCTTTCTCTGCACCGTCGTGTAGGGAGCGAGGACGGTGTCGTCCTGGTCGCGGCCACCGGGATCCGGGCCCTTGGCGCTCAAAACGCCCACCACGGTCATGGGCAGGCTCTTGACGCGGATCGTTTTGCCGATCGGGTCCTCGTCTTTGAACAGGGTATCGGCGATGGTCTGGCCGATCACGATCACGTCGGCGGCCCGCTCCACCTCGGCTTCGCCGAAGATCGTACCGGCGGTGGTGGGCCACAACCGGATCTCGAAATAGGAAGGCGCCACGCCCTGGACGCGCGTGGACCAGTTCTTATTCTGGTAGACCACGGCCGCGCTGGCCATCACGCCGGGCGACATCAGCTTGACCAGCTTGACGTCGCGCTCGATGGCCCGGGCGTCGGCCATAGTCAGCCGCGAACTGGATCCGCTGCCGGTGCGCACACCGCCCACGTTCATGCTGCCCGAGTAGACCGTGAGCATGTTGGCGCCCATGTCGGCGATCTGCTTCTGCATCTGCTCGTTGGCGCCCTGGCTGATGCCCACCGTGGCGATCACCGCCGCCACGCCGATGATGATGCCCAGCATGGTCAGCGCGGTCCGCATCTTGTTCCGGGAGAGCGCCCGCAGAGCTATCTTGACGATCGTGGCAAAATCCATGCAGGTTCATTATATATGGCGGCCAGCGGAGGGGGACGGTTACTATGCTAGAATCTTGGTGATGGCCCAAGAAAAGGAAGCCAAGCCGGCGGCGCCGCCGCTCAAGCTCTGGCTCGGCCCGGTGGCGCTGGGGTGGCTGGTGCCCGGCGGCGGGCACTTCTACCTCAAGCGCTGGAACCGGGGCGCCCTGCTGCTGCTCGCCGTGGCCGGGATGTTCGTGTTCGGCCTGATGATGCGCGGCAGAATGTTCGAGCCCAGTGACGGCGACCTGTTCAACATGGCTCTCAACTACGGCGGATTCATTGGGGACGTAGCCAGCGGAGCGCTCTACTTCCTGACCACATGGCTCGGTTACAGCCAGCCGGATCTGGCGGGGGCGGTGCCCGACTACGGCACGAAGTTCCTGGTCTGCGCCGGGCTGCTCAACATTCTGGCAATGATCGACGCCTACGAGATCGCCGTGGGGAAAAAGTCATGAGGTGTCAGGTGTCAGGTGCCAGGTGTCAGGGGACACCGGCCGGGAACCTGGCGCCTGAAACCTGATACCTGCTTCTATGTACTGGAATCTGTCGCACTTTCAAGCCACGTTCTTTTTCGCCCTGTTCACATCCATCGTCTTCGGCGTGGTGACCAAGAAGACGGACCGGGAACGGCTGCACTACGGGCTCTACGTGTTCGGCTGCTTCCTGGCGGCCACGTTTGGACTCGGCTGGCTAATGTACTTTGGGCACTGGTGATCTTCTTCTTTACTGCACTTCAATATTCCCCGACGCTGTCCGCACGCTGACCAGGGGGCCACCACCGCGGACTTTGCCCTGCACTTCCTTCTTGCCGATCAAGCCCTGCACCGAGAGCGGGTGATCGATGGAGATGTGCCCCGAGGCGGTACGGGCGCGGAAGTCGAAGGCGGCCTGGGAGGGAAGCTTGAGGTGGACGCCGCCGGAGGCGACCTCCAGGTTCCATTCGGCGGACGGCTCGCCCTCGGCGCGGATCGAGCCGCTGCCGCTGTGCGCCCGCAAGGGACCCTTCACGCCGCTGAGCTCAATCGCGCCTGAGCCGGTTTTCACTTCAGCGCCGCCCGGAGCGGTCTGTTCCAGCCGCACGCCGCCGCTGCCGGTCGAGGCCACCACCGGGCCGGCAAGCGCCGTGCCGCGGATGCCGCCGCTGCCCGTCGAGGCGCGGACCCTGCCTTTGACCCCGTCCACTCGAATGGAGCCCGAGCCGGTGGAAACTTTCACGTCGTCGCCGATGTTGTTGATGGTCAGGCCGCCGGAGCCGGTCGAGGCGTCGACCGGACCGCGGATTCCCTCGATGGTCTGGCTGCCAGAACCGGTCTGCGACCGCAGCCGGGTCTCCACCGGCACCACCACCTCGTAGCTGATGGAGATGTTCCGCTCGAGCTCACGATCGGTGATGTGCCCGATGCGGATGGAGTTGCCGTCTTGCTCAATCGGCGGATTCGATTCCAACTGGCACACCCGGTCATCGCCATCGCGGGACCGGATGACGCCGTTGATGCGGACGCTGCCCGTTTCCCCGGAACGCACGTTGGTGCTGCCGGCGCCGGTTCGAACATCCAGATCGACGGCCCCGGTCACCTTCAAGGTTCGCTCGAACTTTCCCTCGGCCGCGACTGCATGGACGGGCATTACCAGCAGCGCTATCGCCAACAAACAGGTTTTCATGGAGCCTCCTTCCCTTTCGGCGGTTAGACGGCCCTGGCGGCCGGATGTGAGCACCGCCCCACCACGGGAGGTTACGACCTCCCCCCCAGGGTCACCCGGAGCAGGCTGTCCAACTGCTGTCGGGCGATGCCGGCCCAGGGGCTGGTGGGGTCGATCTTTAGGTACGTGCGCCAGTGCTTGACCGCCCGCATCGGCTCGCCGGTTTTCTCATACAGCAGGGCCAGGTTGTAGTGGGCGTCGGCGTAGTCGGGGCGCAGGCGCAGGGCGATCAGGTAGTGAGCGCGGCCCTCGTCCACTCGCCCTTGCTCGTCGCAGATGTTGCCGAGGTTGAAGTGAGCCAGCGGATAGTCGGGATCGATTTCGAGCGAACGGCGGTAGCAGCGCTCGGCCTCGGCCAGGTTCTGCGCCTGGTAATAGATGGTTCCCATGTTGACGCACGCGCCGGCGGCGTTGGGGTTGAGTTCGAGCGACCGCTGGTAGGCGCGCAGGGCCTCCTGGGGCGGGGCGCCGGACTCCTCCAGTTGCAGGCCCGTCTGGAACCAATGCTCTGACTCGCGCTCTTGGACTTCCCGGCTCTGCTTCTCCCGCTGCTTCAACTCGGTCACCGTGTGCAGGGTGCTGGTCTCGAAATCAAAGAGCAACTGGCCGGTGAGGGCCTCCATCTTACCGTCGCCGAGGTCCACCTCGATCTTTTTCCCATCCGAAATGATCTTGAGCTCGTGCAGGGGGCGTTGGACCCCAGCCAGCTTCTTGGAGAGCGAGCTCAAGGCGCGCCGGATGCGGTCAGGAGGAATGCGGTTCTCGCGAAGCTTTTGCAGGGTCT
Source organism: Acidobacteriota bacterium (assembly GCA_016201195.1). Taxonomy (GTDB): domain Bacteria; phylum Acidobacteriota; class Terriglobia; order Bryobacterales; family JACQDG01; genus JACQDI01. Next base: position 17,418 of record JACQDI010000756.1, read on the forward strand.
TCAGGGCAATGAGGTCAGCGAAACTGAATTCCTGGCGGGGTTCGACGAGCCCGATGCGCTCCCAGGAGC
>JACQDI010000757.1 GCA_016201195.1 Acidobacteriota bacterium
CACAGCCCGTCCGGCCCCTGCACGTACGGCCCGCCGTTCGACTGCTTCCAGCTATCCGGGACCGCCGGCTTCCCGGGGCTCTGCGCCCGGACCGGCTGGAGCCCCAGCACCGCCAGTAGCAGCAAGACACGCCAGTTCTTGCGAATACACATATGGAATGACACCTCCCGACAGCATCAGCGGCGGCTGGCCGGCGGCACACTTCCGCCCGGCCCGGCTGGCGCCGGGTTTCCCCGTTTTACGCTGGCTGTGGATTCCTCAGCCCCGCTCTGCTCTTGATTCGTTTATAACACGGGACCCGCGCAATACCCGCCTCCGGCGCTCGCTTGACCCGCGCTGGACCCGGATAACCGATTGAAAAGGAAGAACCTCGGGGATGGAGAGAAAATTCGTGACCGCTGTGACTGGCTTTTTTACCGCCCCTGGTCCCGGTGGTTGACCTTGACGTTATACCCCGCGTTGGACAGGTTGCGAGTGACGGCGTCGGCAATGAACACCGAGCGATGGTGGCCGCCGGTGCAGCCGAAACTGATGGTCAGGTAACTTTTCCCCTCCTGGGCATAGTGGGGGATCAAGTAGATCAGCAGCTCGGAAATGCGGGCGATGAACTCGCGGGTCTGGGGAAACGACCGGATGTAGCGGGCCACCTTGGGGTGCCGGCCGGTGAGGTCCTTGAAGGCCGGGATGTAGTTGGGATTGGGCAAAAAGCGGACGTCGAACACCAGGTCGCTGTCGGGCGGCACTCCGTGGCGGTAGCCGAAGCTGGTGAGGGCGACCAGCATCGTGCTGGGCTGGGCCACCCCGCTGAAGCGGTCGTGGATGAAGCGCCGCAGCTCGTGGACGTTGAACTTGGAGGTGTCGATGGTCAGGTCGGCCAGCCGCCGGATGCGGGACATCGCCTCACGCTCGGCCCGGATGCTGCCGGCCACCGTGTCTTCGGTGCCCAGCGGATGGGGGCGGCGGGTCTCGCTGAAGCGCCGCTGCAGCACCTCGTCGCTGGCCTCCAGAAACAGGAGCTGCACCGGGAGCTGGTTGCGCAGCGCGCGCAGCATGGCCGGGAAGCGTCCCAGCGCCGTTCCCTCCCGGATATCCACCACCAGCGCCGCCTGCCGGATCTCGCGCGAGCGCCGGCACAGCTCGGCGAACTTGGGGATCAGTTCGATGGGCAGGTTGTCGACCGAGTAGAATCCCAGGTCCTCGAAGACCTTCAGCACTGACCCCTTGCCAGAGCCGCTGAGTCCGGTGATGATGACCAGCGAGGTGGGGACCGGAGGGCGGCGGTCGTTTCGGGGCATGCAGATGGGCGGCTACGCCTCAATCAGCTCGAGTTGCCCGTCGCGCCGGCGAAACAGCACCGAGAGGCGGCGCCGCACCGCGTCCTGGTACACGACGCAGTCGCGGCCATCCTGCTCCATCTCGAGGACCGCCTCTTCCACGGTCAGCGGCTTGGCAGCGGGCGTCCCGGTGCGCAGGATCGGGGGAAGGCCGCGAGCGCCGCCTGCCGGGCCGCCGTTGGCCCCCGGCGCAGAAAGGACTTCCCGCTCCGGCCGGGCGCGGCGCTTCTTCTCCCGCCGCCTGTCCTTGTTGCGGACGATCTGCTTCTCCAGCTTGTCCACTGCCTCCTGCACCGCCGCCAGCAGATCCGAGCCGGCGCACTGCACGACCATGGTGTGGTGCTGGAAGTTGAGCGTCACCTCCGCCACGTGCCGGCGGCGCTCCAGGGAGGCGATGACGTGCGCTTCCGGCTCGTGCCGCCTTCCCACGATTTTCTGGATTTTCTGGAACTTTGCTTCCAGCTTTTTCTTTTGAGTTTCGGAGAATTCGACCTGTCTTCCGGTGTAGTGTATGTTCATGTGCGGACCCCCGCGTGAACGAATTCAGTTTTTCACACGGCGTTGATGGGTGGACGGAATCCTCATGTCTTCCCGATACTTGGCCACGGTGCGGCGGGTGACCTGGATGCCCTGCGCCTGCAAAATCCGGGTGATCTGATCGTCGGTCAGGGGGTGGGCGCGGTCCTCTTCGTCGATCAGCTTCTTCACCCTTCGCTTCAGGATCAGCAAGGAGGTCGACTCGCCGGCCGGCCCCTGCACCGCCTCGGAGAAAAAGTATCGCAGCTCAAAGACCCCCTGCGGCGTGTGCACGTACTTGCTGGCCACGGCGCGGGACACGGTGGACGGGTGCACCCCGACTTCCTCGGCTACTTCCTTGATCATCATGGGCCGCAGGGAATCGATGCCGCGATCCAGGAACTCCTTCTGGCGGCCGATGATGGCCTGGCAGACCTTGAGGATGGTCTGCTTGCGCTGCTCGATGTTGCGCATCAACTGGATCGCCGAGCTGTATTTTTCCTTGACATAGTTGCGAACGTCTTTGTTGGACCCATCGCGCTCGAGCAGTTGCCGGTACTGGCGATTGAGACGCAACTGGGGCAGGTCCTCCTCGTTCATCACCACCTGGTAATCGTCGTCGACTTTGACGAAGGCCACGTCCGGCTCGATCAGTCGCGCCCCTTCGGTCGAGTAGCGCTGGCCCGGGCGGGGATCAAGCTTCTGAATCATCTCCACGGCCTTGCCGATGTGCGCCGGCGGCCGGCCCAGCACGCGGGCCAGGCCCTTCCAGTCCTTGCTCTGGAGCAGGTTGATGTGATCGGCGACAATCTGCCA